>NZ_LKIC01000003.1:0-220882 GCF_001482475.1 Bacillus sp. G1(2015b)
AGCGTGTAGACAAACCCTCGCATTCG
Source organism: Bacillus sp. G1(2015b) (assembly GCF_001482475.1). Taxonomy (NCBI): domain Bacteria; kingdom Bacillati; phylum Bacillota; class Bacilli; order Caryophanales; family Bacillaceae; genus Bacillus; species Bacillus sp. G1(2015b). Next base: position 27 of record NZ_LKIC01000003.1, read on the forward strand.
GTGTCAGGTCTGCGCTCCGGTACTCACGAATCTCAAATTCGCTCTGTTCCGGTGCTCACCCTTCCTAGAGCTGCAAAGGTTTTCTATCACGCTGAAAAGAAGACAAAGGGCTAAAATCAAGATCATTTTAGCCCTTTGTCAACAATCTAAAAGCGCCCCCTTAGGGACGCTTCTATTTATGATAATTCAAGCTGCTTTTTCAATTCAGTCTTCACTTCGTTCAGCTGGTTTTGATCCAATTGGTAATAATAAACCCCGTTTGGCTGGTAATCAGATCCTTTAAGCTGGATGGTATCAACCGATTTCAATGAAGTCAGAAGCGGGAAAAGACCGACTAACTCCTTCATAGAAAGGGTGGTTGACACATTATCGCCGAGTGTATCAATGATATTGTCGTATGACGGGATAGATGTTAATGATTTTGATTTATCAAAAATGGCTTTTAACACTTCCATTTGCCGCTGTCCACGCATTAAGTCACTATCTGCTTTTCTTGTTCTCACATATGCGAGTGCTTGATCCCCATCTAGTGTATGAGTTCCAGTTTGAAGCACAACCTTGCCTTTTGTATCTTTTTTAATCTGTTTCACAAGGTAATCATCCTTGATGTTAATAGATACACCGTTTAATTCATTGACGATTTCTTTAAATGCTACAAAATTACTTTGGATGACAAAATCGACCGGAATATCTAGTAAATCTTCAACTGTACTTACTGTTAAATCTGCACCGCCAAAAGCGTGTGCGTGAGTAATTTTATCAAAACCGTGGCCTGGAATATTAACGTATGAGTCCCTGGGAATGCTTAATAATTTAACGGTTTTATTTGTGCGGTTAATGGTAGCCAACACCATTGCATCGCTTCGTGCTTGTTTCACTGTTTCGCCCGGTCTGCTGTCAATTCCAAGCAGCAAGACAGAAAAGCTGTCTTTTCCTGGATCGAATGCTTCAATCCGTTTCACTGATTGTGCGCCGCGATCAAGAGATACTTGAGCCTTTTTGGCAGCATTTGTTACTTTGTAGTAGGCGTAGCCAGTAACAGAAGCGGTCGTCAGTAAAAGAATACCAAATATAAAAAGAGTGACTTTCACCCATGGTTTTAAACGCTTTTTCCCTTTGCGTTTACTTCGTGATTGATCCATATATTTTAAACCCTCGCTATGATTTTATAGTAAAGATGTCCTTCTTTATGCTTACAAACTAAAACAAATATACCTTAAAACGGGATATAGTGCGACATTTTTTTCACTAACGCTTAATTGACGTATCCTTCTCGTAAAAAGTTTCAAAGATATACAAATGAAATATATTTGTCATAAAACATCGAAATGTTTGAAATGACAGGAAGTGAGGAAAATGATTTTTCATAGAGTACAGAGACAAAAGTGGGGTTATGAACATGAAAAATCGGAATGGATGGCTTTATTTCTTCGGCGCCCTTGGCGGTGCTTTATATGGCTATGATACAGGTGTCATCTCCGGCGCCATCTTATTTATGAAAGAGGATTTAGGTTTAAATGCGTTTACAGAGGGGCTTGTCGTCAGCTCGATTTTAATCGGGGCGATGCTCGGTTCCTCTCTTTCTGGAAAGCTGACAGACCAATTTGGGCGGAAAAAAGCCATCATCGCCGCAGCGATTTTGTTTATTATCGGCGGATTTGGTACAGCTCTTGCCCCGAATACGGAAGTGATGGTTTTATTCCGAATTGTACTAGGGCTCGCTGTCGGGTGCTCGACAACGATTGTTCCATTATATTTATCTGAACTTGCGCCAAAGGAATCACGGGGGGCACTATCCTCATTAAACCAACTCATGATCACATTTGGTATTCTTCTAGCCTATATTGTGAACTACGCTTTAGCGGATGCAGAGGCATGGCGCTTGATGCTTGGAATTGCGGTTGTTCCTTCTGTTCTTTTGTTATGTGGGATTTTGTTTATGCCGGAAAGTCCCCGCTGGCTGTTTGTCCACGGACAGGCTAATCGTGCGAAGGAGATATTATCTAAACTCAGAAAAAGTAAGCAAGAAGTGGAAGAAGAAATTTCGGATATTCAAAAGGCGGAAAGTGAAGAAAAAGGCGGTTTTAAGGAATTATTTGAGCCATGGGTACGCCCAGCATTGATTGCCGGTGTCGGCTTAGCCTTTCTGCAGCAGTTTATCGGTACAAATACGATCATCTACTATGCACCAAAAACATTCACAAGTGTTGGCTTTGGGAATTCTGCGGCGATTTTAGGAACTGTCGGAATTGGTGCAGTGAATGTCATCATGACGTTTGTTGCCATCAAAATCATTGACCGTGTAGGGCGTAAAGCGCTGCTCCTATTTGGGAATGCAGGAATGGTCCTTAGTTTAATTGTCCTGTCAGTGGTCAACAGATTTTTCGAAGGGTCTACAGTTGCAGGATGGACAACCGTTATTTGTTTAGGTCTCTTTATCGTCATCTTTGCTGTCAGCTGGGGGCCAGTTGTTTGGGTAATGCTTCCTGAGCTGTTCCCGGTACATGTCCGAGGAATCGGTACAGGCGTTTCAACTTTCCTTCTTCATACAGGAAATTTAATCATCTCGCTTACATTCCCAGCTTTATTAAGCGCGATTGGTATCAGTAATCTCTTCCTCATCTATGCAGTCATCGGTGTAGGCGCCTTCTTATTTGTGAGGTACTTGGTGACCGAAACGAAGGGGAAAAGTCTTGAAGAAATTGAAGAAGATTTAAAAAAGAGAAATCGTGCCGTCGCAGGTGACGAAGGGAAAACAGTGTGAACAATGACCAGCTGCCGTATGCAGCTGGTTTTTCTATGTTAAACAAACGTTTAATCAAGAAAGGACATTCCCTCATCTTCTGAACGTGCTTCCTATCACATACATATGGAACAGGCGGGCGAAAGGTGGAAATGAGATGAGAGGGAAAACAAGCATTGTCATGCTGACGTACAACGAACTGCATTTAACGAAAACATGTATCGAAAGCATTAAACAGCATACGAGTAGCGACCAATATGAACTCATCATCGTTGATAATGCGTCAACTGACGGCACGAAGGAATATGTAAGAGAGCTGGATGATGTGATTTTCATTGATAATGAAAAGAATGAAGGCTTTGCAAAGGGATGTAATCAAGGGGCAAAAGAAGCTTCAGGAAACAGCATTCTCTTTTTAAATAATGACACGATCGTGACGGAAAATTGGCTTCCTCCATTAAAAGAGGCGCTATTCGCATCAGAACAGATTGGGATGGTGGGGCCAGTCTCCAATTATGTGAGCGGCCCTCAGATGGTCCAGCCGTCATATACAGATGTAAAGGAGCTCCCAGCGTTTGCTAAGGAATATACGTCTAAGAGAAAAGGTCAGAGAACTTATGTGCACCGGCTTGTAGGGTTTTGCTTGCTCGTGAAAAGAAAGTTGATCGAGGATGTGGGGTTATTTGATGAGCGATTCGTATATGGATCATTTGAGGATGACGATCTTTGCTTACGTTCATTACTGCAAGGGTATCAGCTGCAAATTGTGCATGATTCCTTTGTGCATCATCATGGTCATGCTACCTTCAATGCAAATCAAGAAACAAACATCTCTACACTGTTTACTGAAAACAGACTTAGATTTTTAGATAAGTGGGGCATAGATCTAAATTTGATCACCCCTCATCCGTATTTTGTGGAATTGCTCCCTGAGGAAGCTGCATGTGTACTGGATGTTGGATGCGGGGCTGGGGCAACCGGGCTTGAATTGATGAACCGGCAGTCTGTAACCATGTACGGGGTAGAGGCGGATGCATTAAAAGCAGCGGTCGCAAAGGCGTATTACGAAGAAGTGATCGAGGCACAAGCGGATGAATACCCATGGTCAGAGAAAGAGGCCTTTTTTGATGCGGTCATTTTTTCAGATGTTTTAGAGCATGTGTCAGACCCTTGGCACATCATTGAGCAAGCACACGCATCTTTAAAGCCAGGCGGTGTCATCATTTGCTGCCTGCCTAACATGATGCATGCAGAGGTGCTTCTTCCTTTGATGACAGGGGACTTTACGTATCAAGATGTAGGAATTTTAGATCGAACCCATATGCGGTTCTTCACACCAAACACCATGCGTGCGCTTTTCCCAGACCAATTGTTTGAACGCGTGATCGAGCAGCGGGTCAATGTACAGATTGATCAAAACGTTCAATTGTTTTTTGATGAAGTGGCAAGAATAGGAGCATCACTTGGCTTTCAAACAAAATCGTTGTCTGACCAAGTGACTTTGTATCAGCTTCTCATTGTCGTACGTAAAAAAGGCGGCTCCCCATCGGGATAACCGCTTCAGCGTGTAGCCAAACCCTCGCATTCGGTGTCAGGTCTGCGCTCCGGTGCTCGTCCTTCCTAGGGCTGCAAAGGTTTTCTATCACGCTGAAAAGAAGACAAAGGGCTAAAATCAAGATCATTTTAGCCCTTTGTCAACAGTATGAGGGCGGCTCCCTATTGGGATACCGCCTTTTGGCATTACCATTTAAAGCTTTTTGTTGCGCCTTCTGCACCAAAATTCAAGATGCTGACTTTGACATCGTATTCGATGGCTGCTTCTTGGAATAGCCTATCCCACTCGGTACCATGCTGATCCCAATAGTCGGGATATTTCATACGGAACTGCTGGTTTAAAAATATGGGATCAACGCCGACTTCTTTTTGCACATGATTTACTGCTTTTTGAATGCGTTCTTTAATTTTATGAGCAAAGAGCCGCTCAAATCGTTTGATGTACTGCTCATCGTATGAGTTTTCTGGAGGATATTGATCCTCTGATAATTTTCCATTTGTTTTTACGTTAATTTTAAAGGAAACCTTTCCGTCTTTCAGATAGGGCTCGACCTTCGTTTTTGCTCTTTTTATTTCATACGTGATCGGATAACCTTTGTAGGTGGTAGGTACAACGCCGCCAGTGATACGGCCCATCACCCAGTTTAAAGATTGGACATCTTTTGCTGGAATAAAATCAATCAGTTTTCGCGTTTTCCCATGTATGATTCCTGCCCCATCATAAATAATTTCACTGTCGATCACATCTACACTTTGCACAAGGAAGCTAACGCCCATCTGAAAGTAATCAGACGCCCGGCCAATACGTGTTGCCGGTGCGATCTTTCCGTTAAAACTTCGGTTTTTGGATGTTTCAAAGATATGCTCAACCGGTACCTTCTGTTGAGACTTTAACTTTTGATTGATGACTTTTGACGCATCTCCTCGTGACACGAGGAGATAGCTGCTGCGCCGAACCTCATCATCTCGAATAAAATGATTAAGTGTTCCTTGAATATCGTGATGCTCTGCTTGATTTCTGCCAAACAAGAAGATTTTCAGGTGATCACTATAGATCGGCGGGTCCTTCAAGGCGACATTACTGACAGCCTCAAGCACATTTTTTCCCTTCGAGACAACATTCACATAGCCGGGAGAATCGGCTTCTTGTGTTCCGCTTGATTTCGGTACAAGGTTTTGGTAGGTCAGCTTAACTCCATTGTCATCATCCTCATCAATACCAACACCGCGTACAAACGATAGTTTTTCAATATCCTTTAAGTCCCAGCAGCCTGTTGATAGAAGGAAAAGACAGCAGGAAAAAAAGAATAACAGTATACGCCTGCCTCTCATGTAGAACGACCTCCCCATTTTTTGCGTATCATCAGCAGGATAGCAGTAATAAAAGGAATGGCTAAAACTGCAAATAATGCGTAGCCGAGTAAAGTAGAGTAGTAAAAGACTTCGTTGATATTTCTAGGGAAAAGTGAGAGTGCTGATGTAATCAAAAATAGCAGCCATAACAGTCTCGTTATATTGGTTGATTTAAAAACAGTGAAGCAGCCTTTAATCGCAAACTGGAAAAAACCCAGCATACAAATGAACTGCTGGCACGTCCAGATCGTCAGTAAGAAAATATCAAATCGTTCGATAAACACCCCTTCAAGTTCAAGCGCTTGTATAAGAGAAACCGTCGGCCAAGTGAGAGATTTCGTTTCACCAACGGTCATGGAGCCAATCACTATAAAGAGTGTGAGGGAATATACAAGAGAAGTAATCCCAACCCCGATCGCAGCCGCCCATTTTGCCTTAGACCATTTGTCTTTATAAATGAGCGGGACAACAAACAAAATGACTTCAAAGCCTGTAAATTGAATAAATGTTTGAGAGAACAGGTTACTAAAATCTTTAAAACCATGCGCCATCACAGGGCGCAAATAATCAAAATCAAATATTTTTAAACTAAACAGCATGAGCGCTATGTAAATGACCATGGTGATCGGATAAATATAGGTCACCATTTTGACGACTGGAAAGATACCGCTTTTCAAATGATAGATCGCCACGAGTAAAAAAATCATCACAATCACGGTCATGGGAGTTGATTGCAGCAGGAAAAACTGAACCACTTCCCCAAGGACACGTGCCTCAAAGCCGACAATGCCTAGTAAATAGGCGATCAGCATTAAATTAAAGATTGTGCCAAAGAATGCGCCCGCTCCTTTTGTATTTGACTCGAAAATGGTGTCTGGTGCATTCTTTTCGGCAATCCAGCCCAACAAAAAAGCAACGAAAGCAAAGATGACGCCCTGTATTAATACAATGATCCAGCCATCAGGGTATCCTGAATTGGCAGAACTGCGTGGAATGGTTAAAATTCCAGCGCCTATCATTGTAGAGCTGCAGAGGATGGTTACTTGTAACAATGATAGCCTTTCAGGTCTGTACATCGTTTAATCTCCTTGTCTTTTGAGATTTTTTATTTTTGCTGTTTTTGGTCTGGATTTAAATAGCCCGATTGGTAAACGAACGTACGTATCCTTTAAATCTGAAAACGGTGAAGACAATACTGGTGTGAAATAGTCGAAACCAAAGGTCTTTAACTGCATCAAGTGACAAAGCACAAATAAATAACACATGATTAAACCGTATAATCCAAACAAGGCTGAACTAAAAATGGCCATAAACCGCAAAATACGCAGTGGGAAACTGAAGTCATATGACGGTGCCGTGAAGTCAGCTAGTGCGGTCAGCGACACAATAATCACCATTAAGGCACTGACGATATTGGCTTGGACAGCTGCCTGACCAATAATAACCCCGCCAATGAGCCCAATTGTCTGTCCGATGGCTCTTGGAAGCCGTAGTCCAGCTTCCCGCAGCAGCTCTATCGTAAAAGACATGAGAATGGCTTCGACAACAGGAGGGAAGGGAACATTCTGCCGGCTGCCTGCGATGGTGAGTGCCATTCTTGTCGGTAATAAACCGGGATGATAAGAGACAAGAGCAATGTAAAGCCCGGGTAAAAAAATCGTGAGCAGCACGGCAATATAACGAAGTAAACGCAAAAGAGTCGCGCTTGTCCACCTCTGATAATAATCCTCTGGTGATTGCATCAAAGCTGTAAGTGTCATAGGTAAAATGAGGGCAAAAGGAGTCCCATCGAGCAAAATCGAGACTTTGCCTTCAAGCACAGATGCAATCACCCGGTCAGGACGTTCTGTGTTTTGAATCTGTGGGAAAATGGAGATGTGACTGTCCTCAATCAACTGTTCAATATAGCCGGTTTCAGGGATGTCATCCATTTTGATTTCGGCCATGCGTGATAGAACATCTTCTACTAGTTTAGGGTCAGCAATATCACGAACATACACAAGAGCAGCGGATTTTTTATTGCGAGTACCGATACTCACCTTTTGAATCACAAGATTTGGGTCGTTTGCCCGTTCGCGGAGTAAAGCCGTGTTTTTTTCAAGATTCTCAATAAATCCAATCCGTGGTCCTCTTACAAGAACTTCAGATTGCGGCTCTTCTACTTCCCTAAATTGAAAAAGATTTGTATGGAGTGCAAGTGCTTGAGCCGCTCCATCTACAAATAAAATAGCCTTGCCGCTATATAACTGCTCGATGGCAAGGTTCATATCATCCAGCACATCACTTTGAATGCCAAAGAACGTTTTTGAAAGGGAGGGAAGTGTATTAGAATCAACCTCAGTGAGGTCCAGTTCCTTTTGCATTGGTGAAATGATTTGCTTAGAAAGTAACTCAAATTCTGTGAGTCCTTCAATGTACACGAGACATGCAGACATAGTGGAAGGACCAAATGAAAAAGAGTGGAACACGATATCATCACTTCTTCCGGCAAAGCTTTTGACACGCTTAATGACGGACGCTATATCTTGTTCAATACGACTTTTCATAATACCTCACCCTCATCACATGTTTTTTATAGAGTGACTCGGAAGGTGGAGAATTATACAAATAGAAAAAAGAGAATCCCGGATAGGAATTCTCTCGTCTTTTTATCTTGCAAGCCAGCCGCCATCAACGGCTAAAATATGACCGTTCATATAATCAGAAGCTGGTGAGCTAAGGAAAACAGCAGCACCTGCTAGATCCTCAGGTTTTCCCCAGCGCCCGGCGGGAATTCGTTTGAGAATCTCTTCATTTCGATTTTCATCGTCACGAATGGCTTGTGTGTTATTGGTCGCAATATACCCAGGCGCAATCGCATTCACTTGAATATGCTGGCTCGCCCATTCGTTGGCAAAAGCTTTCGTCAGCCCTGCGACAGCATGTTTGCTTGCTGTATAAGCGGGGACAAAGACGCCGCCTTGAAACGATAGAAGGGAGGCGATATTAACGATTTTCCCTTGCCCGTTTTTCAGCATTTGCTGTCCAACCTTTTGCGTGAGGAAAAAAAGACTGTTGATATTCACATCCATGACCGTATGCCAATCTTCCTCTGAATAGTGAGCCGCCTGCTCTCTTTTGATCGTTCCAGCATTATTGATTAAAATATCAATCGTGTGCTTTTTTAATATGGCGTCGACATCCTGTTTTGCAGTTTGAGGATCGGAAAAGTCAACCTGAACCGCATGAAATGATCGGCCTGCCTGTTCGATAAGTGCCTTTGTTTCTTCAAGCGGTGTGTGGTGATAAGTGCCGATGATATCTGCACCTGATTGGGCAAGCGCCACGGCAATACCTTGCCCAATGCCGGTTCCAGGACCTGTCACAAGGGCTGTTTTTCCTTCAAGGGAAAAGAGGGACGCTACATCTGATGTTGTCATCATCCTTGTTACCTCAACTGATCCATTGGGACAAAGTCCATATCTTTGAACGTATAGTTTTCGCCCGCCATTGCCCAAATAAATGAATAATTCGCTGTGCCTGAGCCTGAATGGATGGACCAGGCAGGTGAAATGACTGCTTCCTCATTTGCCACAACAAGATGTCTTGTTTCAGAGGGCTCCCCCATAAAATGAAAGACGCGTGCATCCTCTTCGATATCAAGGTATAAGTATACTTCCATCCGGCGATCGTGAATATGAGCAGGCATCGTGTTCCACGTGTTATTGGTTTCCAGCTGAGTGATTCCCATCATGAGCTGACAGCTTTGGATGCCGTCTGCATGGATGACTTGATACAGGTTTCGTACATTGGAAGCAGCTGCTTCCCCTAAGTGGTTTGGTGTTAATTTAGCGATGGCTGCTTTTTGCGTAGGGTACGCTCTATGAGCCGTGGCTGAAACTAGATAGAACTTGGCCTGCTCTCCTGATGAACTAGCAAACTGTACATCTTCGTGACCAAGACCAATATATAAGAAATCTTTATGCTCCAGCACAAAGGCCTCACCATCAACAGTGACCGTTCCTTGTCCGCCGACATTCACAATCCCGATTTCACGTCTTTCAAGAAAATACTCCGTCCGTAAAAAGTCCCCAGCATCTAGTGTGAGCGGCTCTGCTGCCGGCATGGCTCCGCCAATCACCACACGGTCTTCATGAGAGTAATAGAGCTTTAATTCACCACTGACAAATAGCGTAGGAATATGAAAATGACGACGAAGTTCCTCTGTTGTAAAACGTTTGACCTGTTCAGGATGTACAGCATAACGATTTTCCATTTGGATAAGCCTCCCTTTCCATCTGAAACAAATATTGATATTTATTTGGTATCGGTTTCAAGGAAAATTCTAGAGGAAAAAGAGAGCGCCGTCAACCGTTTATTTGAAATCGCTTTCTTTTTATCTGATTAGACGAATTTTTGCCATCATCATGCAAAAAAATCTTCTGAAATGCCATCAATTATGATATGCTCTTTTTAAGTTTATTTGAAATCGGTTTCGAACCAAATGAGAAGATCAATTGTGGGAGTTTTTTGAATGAAAGAGAAAAAGCAAACGAAAGTGACCATTAACGAAGTAGCAGCTTATGCAGGGGTCTCAAAATCAACTGTATCCAGATATATCAATGGCAGAACAAATGAAATTTCTTCAGAAAAGGTAAAAAAAATCAAGAAAGCCATTGAGGAACTCCATTATCGCCCGAGTCAGCTTGCTCAAGGACTAAAAGTCAGAAAAAGCAAGGTCATTGGGTTTATTGTAGCCGACATTACGAATCCATTCTCTGTGGCAACACTTCGCGGAGTTGAAGAGATTTGTGATGAATATGGATACAGTATCATGGTGTGCAACACAGATAATCGTCCAGAAAAAGAACGGGAAATGCTCCTTAAGCTGAATGCACATTATATTGAAGGGCTCATCATCAATACGACAGGACAGAACAATGACATTCTGGAGGAGTTTAAGAAAAACGGTGTGCCGATTGTTCTTGTGGACCGGAAGCTGCCTGAACTAAAAGTCGACACAGTGACCACGAACAACCGTGATATCACAATCCGGCTGCTTCAACAAATGTATGAGAAAGGCTATGATCACATCGCATTCTTTACTGAGCCTGTCGATGGAATCAGTCCTCGTGAAGAGCGAAAGGAAGCATATGAACAGACAGCTTTGAGTAAACATAAGAAGCCAATCATTGCAGAAATTGATTTAAAGCAAAAGGAACAAATGCGCGAAGAGATTGTCCGTTTTCTACAATCAAACGAACAGAAAAAAGCGATTTTAGCAGGTAATGGATTACTCATGCTGAAGCTGATTAGTGAACTTGTAGAGCTTGGGATGAAGATTCCTGATGAGATCGGCATTGCAGGGTTTGATGATACAGAATGGTATAAGCTGATTGGACCTGGAATCACTACAGTTGCCCAGCCTTCTCATGAAATGGGGAAAGCAGCCATGCAAAAAATCAAGACACGGCTTGAAGGGGATGAAAGTGCGCCCCAAACGATTCAGCTTGATGGTGAAATCATTGTAAGGAAATCTTTATAAATGATAGGCAGAGAAGAGTATACAGACGTGCATGCTCTCTCTTTTTCAACTGATTTGAAACCGGTACCAAGAAAGGGGAGAAATGAGTGAAAGCATTGGATGCGGTCACATTTGGGGAATCAATGGCGATGTTTTATGCAAAGGAAGTTGGGGAGCTTCATCAAGTGCATACATTCCAAAAGGCGCTTGCTGGTGCAGAAAGTAACGTGGCTGTCGGTTTGGCGAGGCTGGGCTTTCATGTGGGCTGGATGAGCAAAGTCGGAGCAGATTCACTTGGCACATTTATTTTAGAAGAGCTTCAAAAAGAAGGGGTCGATACAAGTGCAGTGCTCCGTTCAAATGATGGGTCTCAAACGGGCATCTTACTTAAATCAAAAGTGATCGATGGAGACCCTGACGTCACGTATTATCGGAAAGGCTCTGCTGCGAGCACAATGAGTCCAAGCGACTTTCCCGCCACCTATTTCAAACAGGCAGGCCACCTTCATATGACTGGTATTCCGCCTGCCCTATCCAGTGAAATGAGAGCGTTTTCTATTCGTGCCCTTCAAGAAATGAAAGCAGCGGGCAGAACCATTTCATTTGATCCAAATCTTCGGCTTCAGCTATGGGAAGAGGGGGAGGACATGATTCAGACGGTGAATCAAATCGCTTCGCAAGTGGATTGGTTTTTTCCAGGTCTTGCAGAAGGGCAAAGGCTCACGGGTTGTCACGAGCCAGAAGAGATTGCAGATGTTTATTTGCAAAAAGGTGTCAAGCTAGTGGTCATTAAGCTAGGGGCAGAAGGTGCCTATTATAAAAGTGCAGCCGGACAAGGAATTGTGAATGGATTTTATGTACAGGATGTCGTAGATACAGTCGGAGCTGGTGATGGATTTGCAGTGGGGGTCATCAGCGGCTTACTTGACGGCTTATCAAATGAAAAATCCGTGACAAGAGGTAATGCGGTTGGGGCACTTGCAGTGATGTCTCCTGGCGATAAGGATGGACTGCCTACCCGGGAGGAGCTTCAAGCTTTTATGAAAGAAGCCAAACGATATCAAAGGCGGGATTATATGAAAGGGGATGAGAGATATGGGAAAGTCAGCAAGTTTGAACGTTAAAAAGCAGCTCGCGTCTTGTAAATTGATCGCAGTGGTGAGAGCGGGTAGTGAAAGAGAAGGCATTGAAATGATTGAGCGTTTAAAGAAAAAAGGGGTCCGTGCCATTGAAGTGACGTATACCACGCCAAATGCTGAACGCATTATCGCATCCTTTCAGCAGGAGCAAGACCTCATTGTAGGAGCGGGAACGATTACGACACTGGAGCAGGCACAATCAGCTGTTGAGGCAGGCTCACAGTTTATCGTCAGTCCAGGATATCTTCCTATGATTGGAGAACATCTCTCATTTTACGACACACTCTATGTACCAGGGGTTCTCACCCCAAGTGAAATCATGCAGGCGAAAGCAGATGGCTACGGCTTGCTCAAGCTTTTCCCAAGCGGCTCCTTCGGTTTATCCTATATGAAAAACCTGCAAGGTCCATTTCCAGAGATTGAATTTATTCCTACGGGTGGCATTCATCCAGCTGATGTTCCGAAGTGGCTTCAAGCAGGCGCAGTGGCTGTCGGTGTCGGAAGTCAGCTTGAAAACAGTACAGCAGAGGAATTACAAGCCGTTCTTTCCTCATAAATACTTGTAAAACGAACAAACAATTGGCTTGTAGATGCCAGTTGTTTGTTCGTTTATCTGACATAACAGCAGATAACCATTCAACTCTTCACGTACAATGATCGTGAAGGAGTGATGGAAATGTATATTCTACAAGATGAACTTATGGATGGACGAATTGATCAGCTGATTACTGCACATCTAGAAGAAATGAAAGAGCATTCGCCGCCCGAAAGCATTCATGCCCTTCCATTAACTGATTTAAAAAAACAAGATGTCACCGTGTGGAGTGTGCGAGATGGAGAGGAGCTTCTTGGCTGCGGAGCGTTAAAGGAGCTGTCAAGTGAACATGGGGAAATCAAATCGATGAGAACTGCAGCCCTCCATATGCGGAAAGGTGTAGCGAGGTATATGCTGAATCATCTTCTCCAAGAGGCAAAACGGCGCGGGTATACACGTGTCAGCTTAGAGACAGGGGCAATGGCTTTCTTTGAACCAGCAAGAAAACTATATGAAAGCGCTGGGTTTCAGTATTGCCCGCCTTTTGGTACATATCAAGAAGATCCAAACTGTTTATTTATGACAAAGGAATTATAGAGGTCGAGAGAGTATGCTTATAAGCAGCTCTTTTTTTATGCTGAAATAGTGAAAGGAGGAGGACAAGGTGAAATTATCTAAGTGGATTGGAATGAGCGCATTTCTCACATTTTGTGCGGTATCTGTCATTTTTTTAACGTTATTAGGTCAAGATTTATTTGAAATTGAAAGCGCTTCCGATGAAACAGCGTCAACGTATCAATACCATTTTGTCCTTGTACCGGAGGAACTTGATAACGAATATTGGCAGCTTGTACAAAAAGGAGCTGCTGATGCGGCAGACGTTCATCACGTGTATCTAGAATATTTGGGCCCAAAGCAAGCGGATGTAGACGATCATCTGAAAACCATTGATATGGCGATCGCTGGGCATGTTGATGGCATTATGACGCAGGGACTTGATGCGAAAAAATACAAACCGCTTTTTCAGAAGGCGAGGGAAAAAGGAATTGATGTCGTCACCGTCGATACGGATGCAGAAGGGAGCAAACGTCAAGTGTATGTAGGAACGGACAATTACTATTCAGGCTTTATCGCAGGGCAGGCACTCATCGCAGATACAAAAGGTGAACAGTATGTAGGAATTGTCACAGGCAGGCTGGATGCCATTCATCAAAAGCTGCGCGTCAAAGGCTTTCGAGATGCCGTCTCCGCTGAAAAACGCATTCATATTGCTGGAATAGAAGAATCAGCCATTACGAAGTCAGGTGCCTCAGGTGCCGCTTATAAACTATTAAACGATCATGCGAAGCTTACCGCATTTTATGGCACAAGTGCATTAGATGGTGCAGGCATCATTCAAGCAATCGCACAGTATCAATCATCCACTGATTTTTATGTGCTTGCATTTGACACATTGCCTGATACGATTCAGGCGCTTGATGATGGAACGATTGATGCCGTGGTCGTGCAGCATCCTTATGAAATGGGCTATCAAGCGGTTGAATCGCTTGTTCGTTTGCAAAAAGGTGAAAAAGAAGAACCGCTTCAGTACACGGGAACGAGTGTGATCCGGCGCGGGGATCTGCCTCTTCAGCAAACAGACAGAAAGCAGGGGATGCAGCCATGAGAAAGATTCGAAGTAAGCTGTTATTGGCATTTTTAATCCTCGTGCTTCTTGGCAACGTAGCCGCTTTTTTTGTCTACTGGAGCAGTTCAAAAATCACATCAGAATATAGCAGGAGCTTCCGTTCTTTTCTGCTGCTCAATGATATATCGACAGAAGCGAAAACGATGTATGAAAAAGTCAATGCCTATGCCATTGAAAAGGATCGGAAGTTTGCCAAAGAATACCTTACGTCAAAACAAAAAATGAAATCCTACGATCAAGCGCTACGAAAGGATGCCGGGCTTCATGCTGCGATTCCTTCTATTGAAAAATATCAATATATGATACGGACGCTCATCAATGAAAGTGATGCAACCATGACACATGTAAAAGCAGGGAAAATCGAAGAATATGCTGCAAGTGTGAAGGAAGTGAGAACCGTCTCCTCCTATATACAAGAGCAGACGATGACCCTGCTTGATGATGAATTATCTGAATATCAAGTACTCTATCAATCTCTTCAAAAAAGGCATCATACCTATGCGCTCTTTACCTTGTGCCTGGTTACGTTATCAATCGGGCTCGCATTATGGATGGCGTATATGATTGCTGGCGGGATATCAAGACCCATCGTTCATCTGTCCCGAAGCGTAAAAGAAGTATCAGAAGGAAATTTTGATGGAGCGAATTTGCATGTCACCTCAAAGGATGAAATTTCTGTTTTAAATGAAGCCTTTCAGCGAATGCGGCAAGAGATGAAAATGATGATTGAAGAGATCAAACAAAAGGCAGCATTGGATCAAAAAATCAAAGACATGAAGCTAAAAACGCTGCAAAACCAAATGAACCCGCATTTTTTATTTAACACATTAAACATCGTTTCGCGGATGGCTTACTTAGAATCAGCCGAAGCGACATCGAGGTTGATTCAATCCGTTTCCACGCTGATGCGGTATTCGCTGTCTGCTCTGAGTACATCCGTTACATTGGAACAAGAAGTGAAAGTGGTGAAAGAGTATTTTCATATACAAGAAACGAGATTTGCCGATCGTATTACGTGCAAAACGTCCATCGATGAATCGTGTTTATCTGTACATATCCCAAGTCTCACCTTACAGCCGCTTGTCGAAAATGCCTTCATTCATGGCGTCGAACCAAAGGAGGAAGAGGGACTTGTCGAGCTCTCGATCTATCAAGAAGGCGGCTATGTGATGATTCGGATTCGGGACAATGGGATGGGCATCAATGAATTGGAGAAAAGAAAATTGCTATCAGAAAAAGAAGAGGAAGATCCGAACATCCTGAGTAAAGGCCACTCGACAGGAATCGGTCTTCGAAATGTGATGTCAAGACTGCGTTTGTTTTACGGGGTGCAAAATGCCCTTCAAATTGATTCAAAGCCAAACGAAGGCACCACCATACAATTGGCTATTCCGATGAAGGAGGGACCGGCATGCTGAACGTGCTGATTGTCGATGATGAAAAAATAGAACGACTAGCGATGCGGAAGTTCTTAACCGAATGGGTTCCAGAGTGTCATATAGCAGGAGAAGCGGAAAATGGAAAGAAGGCGGTTGAATTCGTGCGATCTGAGCCCATTCATCTTGTGCTCATGGATATCCAGATGCCTGGCATGGATGGACTGACGGCGATCAAACAGATCAAAGCAAGCAGTCCTCATACAAAATTCATTATGCTGACAGCCTACGATACATTCGATTACGCCAAGCAAGCGATGCAAGAAGGGGTGAAACAATACCTTGTTAAACCAGCTGATAAAGACGAAACCATCGCAGCCATTCAATTTGTAGCAGCAGAAATAAAGCAGGAGGCGTCTCAGCGGCAGGCGGCAGCGGCCGATCAGCAGTCAAAGTGGCTTGAAGCCCATATCATGAACGGTCAATCCTATACCTCCATGGAGTTTCAACAACTATTTTCCGAATATGAAGCAGGTCTTATCATCGCGGTGCAGCGGACGGGCGGGGATCAGCTGTTGAACGATTTACAGAAATCTGCACAATTTCATACGGTGCCGGTTCAGATGGGGGGTGAACTGTTTACATGCTTCATTTATAGTCAGCAAGGACCAGGTCAGCTTAAGGCAGAGGTGCTGCAAGCCATTCGAGCTGCCATGACAAATGGTCAGCCTTCACCTGTCGTTGGCATAGGGCACCCAGTCTCAAACCCGCTTCATCTTCAGAAAAGTGCAGCAGAGGCGAAGCTTTCCTATTATCAGCGAAAAAAGAGTGGCGGCGTTGTTCGTTATGGCTTTTACCAAACAGACATAAAGCCCGATCCATTGATTCATCTGCCAGACCTTGCGGATAGCATGATGCAGGCGCTCGAGGAAGGGAGAAGAGAGGATGCGCTGGCTTTATTTGATGCCTTTCAATTAGAGGGGGCGACGATTTCACAAGTAAAGGAACTGCTGATTCTCTTCAAATCACGTCTCCGTACAGATCTATCGATATTGACAATCAGCACCGCAGCTGAATGCCGTCAGTGCTGTGAACACCTATTTGACGTGTATGAAGCGAGAACCCAGACCATCAATGACATTGAGCGGGCAAAACGTTACATCAAAACGCATTATTGTGAACAGATCACACTTGAGCAAACAGCCGCTTATGTTGATTTAAGTCCAACCTATTTCACAAAACGTTTTAAAGACGAGACGAGTCTGACATTTAAAGAGTATGTGACAAACTGCCGGCTGGATAAAATCAAAAAGCTCCTCAAAGACAGCTCGCTTAGCTTAAAAGAAATTACCTATCAAGCAGGATATACAGATCCTAATTACGTCAGCCGTGTGTTTAAGAAGATGGTTGGCTGTTCACCGAAGGAATATCGAAAACAGGTCGTAAAAAAATGAAGAATTTCATAAAAAAGTGCAGAAGTTTGCCTGAAAAAAAGCAAGGATCTGTCATTATACTTATTTTGATAACGCTTACAAAATAGGGATGGGGGATCAATCATGAAGGTCAAATTAGGCTTTACACTGCTTGCACTCTGTATGCTGATCGTTACTGCCTGCAGTTCATCGACGAACTCAGAGGCAAAAAAAGAAGGCGGAACGGAAAAGCTCGAAATTTTCTCTTGGTGGACAGGAGCGGGTGAGGAAGACGGGCTAAAGGCACTCATCCAGTTGTTTGAAGAGAAGAATAAAGATATTCCAATTGAAAATGCAGCTGTCGCAGGTGGTGCTGGTACGAATGCAAAGGCTGTTCTGACTAGCCGTATGCAGGGGAATGATCCGCCTGCTACGTTTCAAGTGCATGGCGGGGCGGAGCTGAATGAGAGCTGGGTCGCGGCAGGCAAAATGGAGCCGCTGGATGATTTATATGAAAAAGAAGGCTGGAAAGACAAATTTCCAAAATCACTGATTGATCTTGTCAGCAAAGATGGAAAAATCTATTCCGTGCCAGTGAACATTCACAGGGGCAATGTGCTTTGGTATAACAAGAAGGTATTTGATGATGCAGGCTTAGAGCCGCCAGCGACATTTGATGAATTTTTCAAAACAGCAGATGCATTAAAGAAAAAAGGGATCACGCCACTTGCGCTTGGAGATAAGGAGCCTTGGGCGGCGACTCATTTGTTTGAAAGTGTTTTGCTTGGTGTATTAGGGGCAGATGGTTATCAAAAACTTTGGGCTGGTGACATGAAAATGGATGACCCGAAAGTGAAGGAAGCGGCAGACATCTTTGGGCGCATGCTCGAATACGTCAATGATGATCACAGCTCACGTAACTGGCAGGATGCCTCACAGCTCGTGGCAAAAGGCGAAGCAGCAATGAATGTCATGGGCGACTGGGCGAAGGGGTACTTTGTGAATGATCTTGATTTGAAGGTGAATCAAGACTTTGGATACACGGCGACTCCTGAAACGGAAGGAAGCTTTATGGTGATCACCGATACATTTGGACTGCCAAAGGGTGTGAAACAGCCAGAAAACGTGAAGAAATTCTTATCTGTTTTAGGATCTGTGGAAGGACAGGATGCGTTTAATCCGCTAAAAGGATCGATTCCAGCACGTGTGGATGCAGATGTATCAAAATATGATGAATACGGAAAATCGGCGATGAAGGCATTTAAAGAGTCAAAGCTGGCGCCGTCTCTTGCTCATGGCTCAGCTGCTGAAGAAGGGTTTGTGACGAAAGCCAATCAAGCCGTCAATATCTTCGTGACACAAAAAGACAGCAGCCAGTTTGTATCATCTTTAAAAGATGCAATGAAATAAAGACGAAAGAGGCGGCGGCTAGGCACCGCCTCTTTTTTAAAAGGAGTGTAGCTTCATGCGCATGGACACATCGCCGATGACAAAAACATCTATGCCCAAGGTGAAACGTATGCGGAAAAAATGGAATGGAGACCAGCTGCTGCCGCTGCTCTTTTTAGCCCCGTCAGCGGTTTTATTATTCATCTTTGTTTACGGCTTTATTGGCTGGACAGGATATGTGTCATTATCAAACTGGACCACGCTTGTTCCTGATTTCTCTTTCGCAGGTCTTCGCAATTATGCCATGCTGTTTCAAGATTTCCGCTTTCAGTCAGATCTTCGAAACACGGTCTTTTTTACTCTATTTTTTATTGGGGCTGTCATTGTCTCTGGTCTTGCACTTGCGATTTTACTAGATCAGAAGATCAAGGGGGAATCTCTTTTTCGGAATTTATTCTTCTTTCCGATGGCCCTTTCCTTCGTTGTCACAGGGGTTGTATGGCAATGGATTTTAAACCCGTCAACAGGGGTGAATTTATTTTTGAAAACGCTCGGTATCCAACCTAAATGGTACACGGATACGAACATTTTGGCCGGATTTGTCTGGGGGAAAATTGAGTTTGGTGTACCTGCGGCCATGATTGCCGTCGTAATTGCAGCTGTTTGGCAAATGACAGGCTTCTCTCTGGCGATGTATTTGGCGGGTCTGCGAGGAATTCCAGAGGAAGTAAGAGAGGCTGCTAGAATGGATGGTGCATCGGAGTGGCAGATTTACTGGAAAATCATTTTTCCTCTTTTAAAACCGATTACTGCAAGTGTTGTTATCATCATGGCTCATATTTCATTAAAGATTTTCGATTTGATTTACTCGATGACAGGACCGGGTGCGAACTTTGTCACGGATGTCCCGGGCGTGTATATGTTTGAAATGACCTTTAGAGGAAACCATTATGCAGGCGGTGCCGCCATTGCGATTGTCATGCTGATCTCTGTTGCGGTCTTTATCGTGCCATACCTCCTGTCGAGCCGGAAGGGGGCTTCATCATGACAGCCAGACAGTTTGTCCGTCCAGTTCTTTATGCTTTATTGATTTTGTGCAGTCTATTTTTTTTGATGCCAGTTTATGTCATGCTCGTCACAAGCTTGAAGCCATTAGGTGAAGTCACCCTTGAACGAATGTGGTCGCTGCCATCCACAATCGATTTTTCAAGCTATCAAATCGCGTTTGAAAAGCTGGCACCCAATTTAATGAATTCTCTTTATCTAGTCATTCCTGCTACTTTATTGTCAGCTGTATTAGGTGCAATGAATGGCTATGTATTATCAAAATGGCGTTTCAAAGGATCAGAAGTCGTCTTTACGCTGATGCTCTTTGGGATGTTTATTCCATATCAAAGTATTCTAATTCCACTTATTCAATTTTTGCGTGAAGTCGGATTGTATAATTCAATTCCAGGGCTTGTGCTTGTCCATGTCGTGTATGGACTTCCGATCACAACACTCATGTTCCGAAATTTCTATGTGAGCATCCCAGATGAAATGATTGAATCGGCGAAAATGGATGGCGCAGGGTTTATCGGGATTTTCAGACATATGATTCTTCCGCTTTCGATCACAGGGTTTGTTGTGGTCGCCATTTGGCAGTTCACAAATGTGTGGAATGAATTTTTATTTGCAGTCACGATGACCACTGCGGAGCATCAGCCGGTGATGGTTGCCTTGCAAAATCTATCAGGCAGTCAAATTGTGCAGTGGAACGTCCAAATGGCAGGAGCGATATTGGCTGCGCTGCCGACACTACTCGTCTATATTCTTCTTGGAAAATACTTTGTCAAAGGGCTTCTTGCAGGCTCTGTCAAAGGGTAAAACAATTTTTGTGTTATCGTTTTCATTCGGTGTACTGAAAGGATTGACTTCTCTTTAGATAGCGTCATAATAAAAGTTGAGACTTACTAGTTTTCATCAAGCTAGGTAAGGATTATCAAAGGGTAGCAAAGGGAGGAGTCATCCTGAATGAAGCAGTCACCAATTTTTTTACTGCCTGAATTGAAGGAAAGAATATGGGGAGGTACAGCCTTAAGGGATCAATTTGGCTACGATATTCCTTCTGATCAAACGGGAGAATGCTGGGCAATTTCTGCTCATCCAAACGGACCAAGTGTCGTGCAAGACGGTCCATATAAAGGGAAAACGCTGATCGAACTTTGGGACAATCATAGAGAATTGTTCGGGGGGATAGAAGGCGATCGCTTCCCGCTGTTAACCAAAATTTTAGATGCAAACCAAGACTTGTCTGTTCAAGTACATCCAGATGATGATTATGCGGAAAGACATGAAAATGGCGAGCTTGGAAAAACAGAGTGCTGGTATATCATTGACTGCAAAGAAGGAGCGGAAATGATCTATGGGCACAATGCAAGAACAAGAACTGAGCTTGTCACCATGATGAATAGCGGAGATTGGGAAGGTCTTTTGCGGCGGGTGAAAATTAAGCCTGGTGATTTTTATTATGTGCCAAGCGGTACCATTCATGCACTTTGCGAAGGAACGCTTGTCCTTGAAACGCAGCAAAGCTCAGATACAACCTATCGCGTATATGATTATGAACGAAAAGACCAGGATGGCAACGAACGTGAACTTCATTTTGCACAAGCAATTGATGTCACGACGGTTCCTCATGTAGACGGTTATGCAGATGAATCAGTTGAAACACGCCGAGGAGTGACCATTCGTACATTTGTTGAAGCAGAATACTTCTCTGTGTATAAATGGGAAATTGATCAAAAAGTAGAGCTTTCTCAGGATTATCCGTTTTTGCTATGCAGTGTGATTGATGGAGAAGGGTCTTTAGAGCATGACGGAAACACATATCCACTGCCAAAGGGCGCTCATTTTATTCTGCCGGCTGAAACAGGAAGCTTCTCAATTGAAGGATCTTGTGAACTGATTGTGTCGCATATATAAGGCAAAGAGGACTTCAAGAGGGTCCTCTATTTTTCTATTGCATAAATGACTTGAAAGAGTACTTGTTTTTGTCGATAAAGAGATTAGTAGACTATTATGCAAAGTTAAGAGAGGGACAGGGAACGTGAAAAAAACCATCAAGATTATGTTACTCGCAGCTGCCTTTGGTATGACATTACACACGGGTAAAGAAGCGCAAGCAGCCTCCTATGTCGACCAATCCATTTATACGATGAACACCACAAAGGTATTTACAACAGAAGCAGAAGTGAAAAAAGCAGTGGAAACACTGAAGAAGGACAAAAAGTGGACAGCCACTTATCAAACCTCAGGAAATACGTCGAGCTATCAGCTCACTGCCTCAGGATATGAGTCACAAGCAGCAGCGAGTGCAAGTGCAGCTGCATTAAAAAAAGAGGTGGGCATGAGCGGTACGGTGTCTCCAGTAGGTGACCGCCTTCCTTTACAAAAGGTCGTATCTGACCCAGTTAACGATGAAAATCAGGCGAAAAAGCTCTCACTTGAGCTAACAAAAACATCTGGGCTCAATAGCTCCTATGAAGTTATCAATCAAAGTAGGCCTTCTTATCAGGTCATATCAGGAACCATTGATTCTGAAACGAAAGTGAAAAATATTCAAACCGAGTTGCAAAAGCAGGCAGGCGTCACCAGTACATACCAAACCGAAAACAAAGCTGGCACTGTATATCAGCTGATTTCAAGCGGTATTGTTGGACAAAGTAAGGCGAATACGATTCTGCAAGGTTTTCAGAAGGCATCCGGTTTAAAACCAGTGCTTCAAACGGTAACAGCGGGTAAGCCGTATTACATCGTCACATCCGCTGCACAAGCGAACCAGTCGAAAGCACAGACACTCCTTACTCAGCTGCAAAAAGAAGCAAAAATCAGCGGGAAGATTCAAAAGACAGGAGCCTTAAAAAATGTCTACAGCTTGGAATCAGGCTATTTCAAAGACAACAAACAAGCAGCTTCAGCTGCGGCTCAAATTAAGAAGCAAACCGGTGCTGCAGGTACTGTGCAGCGAGTGGGAAAAACAAAAAATTATATCGTAAAGCTCAATCAATTGAACGATACAGCTTACGCAAAAACGATAGCTTTTTTCAAGAAAAAGAAATGGCGCTACACGTCCAAAAAGATTTCTTCTACACAGCCATATCAAGTAGTGACAGGGAATCTTTTAGGAGATGACCAAGCGAAAAAAGCAGCGGCTTTCTTCCAAAAGAAAAAAGTATCTGCAACAACGAAAAAAACAGGCAAGGTATCAGACAGCACATATCGACTCGTCGTCAATCAAGCAGTGGACCAAGCGAAAGTGAATAAAGGTGCCGCATACTTAAAAACGCAGAAGGTGACAAGCAGCATCAAGACAAGCAAGGGACAGGCTGTCAGCAAAACATATAGTCTTAAGACAACACCTGTATATGAACAAACTAAAGTGAAGCAAGCTCAAGAGATCATCAAAAAAAATGGAATTGCCAGCAGTACAAAAACGCTGACAGAAGCGGTCAAGCAATACCGTATCACGACAGAGCCGACAGTGAATCAGACAAAACTGAATCAAGCACTCAGCTATTTAACGAAACAAAAAATGAAGGCTGCTGCACAAAAAACAGGCGCAGTCGATTATGCTCAATATCAGATCAAAACAGGTGCCATCTCAACAGCTGCACTGCGTGACCAAGGCATGGCATTTTTCAAAAAACGGAATGAAACCGCTGCGTATACAACAACAACGAAACCAACTTACAAAATCAACATTACGCAGCAATTTACAGGATTACCAACTGTAAATGAAGCCATTGCATTTGTGAAAAGCCAATATGGCTGGACAGCCACAGCCGTAAAAATTAAAAATGGCCCAATGGTCATGCAAACGAACTACAACCTCACTGTCAATGAGATGGTAAACAAACAAATGAAGGTGTCACCACAGACAGATGGTGCGGCCTATGTCTATGCAGCATATGTAGACCAAGCAACATTGACAGTGAATACGGATGGCTTAAATGTCCGTTCTACACCTGATTCGAGCTCTGCAAGCAACATTGTGGCACAGCTGAATAAAGGAGCAAAAGTGAAACAGCTTGGAAAAGAAGGAAACTGGATCAGAATCAACCTCGGCTGGAGAAATGCAAGTGCAGCAGAGGTGCAAAAATATGTGGATCCAGCTAATATTGCAGAAGGCACGCAATCTTATTTTCAATTTCTGAAACTCTCTGAAGCTGCGAATCTCAATCCGGCAGAGGTCAATACAAAGATTTTAGCAGGCAAAGGGATTCTTGCTGGTAAAGGACAAGCCTTTATTACAGCAGCAAAAACGTATCATATCAACGAAATTTATCTTATTTCTCATGCGTTGCTTGAAACGGGTAACGGAAGTTCCATTCTAGCGAATGGTACAATGTTTAATGGAAAGAAAGTATATAACATGTATGGCATTGGTGCATATGACAGCAATCCGAATTATCTCGGTGCAAAGTATGCGTATGAACAGCAATGGTTCACACCAGAGGCTGCGATTATTGGCGGGGCAAAATTCATTGGCAACAGCTACATCAATAATGCGACATACAAACAAGATACGATTTATAAAATGCGCTGGTCTGCTACAGCAACTCATCAATATGCAACAGATATTGGCTGGGCTTCTAAGCAAGTCACTCGTATGTATAGTTTGTATAACCTGCTTGATGACTATACGCTTTATTACGATATCCCGGTGTATAACAAATAAAAAAACGTCCGTGCTTCCTATTGAGAAGCCGGACGTTTTTTTTGTAAGAGCAGCTGCTGTTCAATGAATGAAAGGAGCTGCTGACTTGATTGTCCCTTTGAATATTGGTTCCATTCCTCAGCAAAGGTT
Source organism: Bacillus sp. G1(2015b) (assembly GCF_001482475.1). Lineage (NCBI taxonomy): Bacteria > Bacillati > Bacillota > Bacilli > Caryophanales > Bacillaceae > Bacillus > Bacillus sp. G1(2015b). Next base: position 24,566 of record NZ_LKIC01000003.1, read on the forward strand.
TTGATTCGTTCTTTATTGGTTGATACGTTTAGGTGTAAAAGCTCCTGCAAGAGCATGTCTTGAGTGACGCAAGCCTTTCCAGGAATGATGTCTTCATACCGATCAACTAAGCCGCGTTTCTCCCGGTAAGTGTCTAAGTCATAAGTGAAGAACAAGACAGGCTTTTCGAGCAGTGCATATTCAAACACAATCGACGAATAATCTGTCACTAGGACATCACAAGCACAAAGCAATGGATAGAGCGGCTGATCGGACACATCAAATATCCATTCACCGTCTGTTTCTGCTTTCGCTAAATGTTTGACTGCAGGATGAAGCTTGACGAGCAGAATATAATCGCCATTCAGCTCAGTTTGCAATTGCTCTTTTGAAAAAGGAAGGACAAGACTGTCCATTGCAAAGTCTCGATAGGTCGGTGTATAGAGCAGGATCTTTTTCCCTTTTGGGATATCATTCAGCTTTAAGGAAGGCTGATGCTGTTCATAGTACAGATCCGTCAGTGGTACACCAGTTGGTAAAAAGCGTTCATCATTGGCTCCAAACGAGGTCTTGAAAATCTCACGCATGTGATCTGAGCCTGTTACGATATAGTCGAAAGACGCATAGACACGTTTGAAGCGCTTGATGTCACGGGGACTTCGTTCAGAATTTGAAGCATCTTCAAGCCCGAACTTTTTCAAAGCGCCATTGGCATGCCATACTTGAATACAGGTGGTAGAAGGCCGTTTTCTAAGCACACTCGTCATGAGAAAGTAATTATCCGTCACGACAACCTTGCTTTTAAACATCGTATACATACATTGAATGAGATGGAGAGGATTTTTTTCATGAAAATAGCGAAATGACAGATGAGGCCCGTCCTTTTCTATCGCAGAAGCATGCTTCGTATAGAGGACAGTAAGCTTCATTGTCATGTTCGCCTGTTGTTGATAAGTATGAATGAGAGCAGCCGCATTCTCTTGGAACGAAACAAGCAGCGTCACCTGGTTTTCACGCGGTTTCACGCCGCTCATCAGCCATCCAATGAAAGAAATAAAAGCTGCGTAACATGAAATCATCATTGAGCGTATATTCATCATTTGTCAGTCTCTCACAGCTGCTTCGTCTGATCCTTTACCTGCTCAGGATAGTAACGTTTTTTTCCTTTGCTTTCCTTCAATACGGCAAAAGCGTACTTAGGAATATTCAGCATTCGTTTCCATCTCCATGGATTCACAATCAATCTGTACAGCCATTCTGTATTTGTCTTAATCATCCAGCGTGGTGCACGCTTCACCGTTCCGCTAAATACATCAAAGCTTCCGCCTAAACCGATGCAAACAGCCTGCGGGAATAAATGGCGGTATTCGTAAATAAAGTTCTCTTGGTTTGGATAACCTAATGCAACGAACACCATATCAGGTTTCGAGCGCGCGATTTGCTTCGCTACGAAACGTTTATCTGCTTGATAGCCGTCACAGCTTCCGGCAAGGACCACATTTGGATATTCCGTATCAATTCGCTGTTTCACAGCCTCAAGCACTTCTTTTTTCGCACCATATAAAAAGATTCTTTTAGACTGCTTGTTTGCTAGATCAAGCATAGACATGAAGACATCAAAGCCGGCAATTCTTGACTTAAGCGGACTTTGGGTCATGCGAGACATCAACACGACGCCTACGCCATCCGGCAGTACATAATCCGCAGATGAGACGACTTGATGGTACGCATGATCCTTCATGACGGCATAGCCTATCTCTGGATTGACAGTTGCAATCATGGCGCCTCTTTTCTGAGAAATATGATGCTGGTTCATATAGCTGATAAATTCATCTAAGTCGCCGTTTACATAAGAAAGGTTAGAGACCACTTCTGTTTGCATTGTTTAGACCTCCTTTTTAACTTGTTATCTATGAACGTTCATTGTAAATTCATTCTTCGCCTACTCATCATTTTATCACAGATGCTCCATGAAATATTAACAATAACTTTACAAACCTTTAAATTTCATGACATTTTCATCAATTCAAATGGACGATCCTCTGTGAAACATTGATTCCTCGGACTTTTCCTCCTGCGCCCAATAAATTGGAAATAGTTTGTCTTTACATCCGCTTAACGTTTGGTGGGCGCTGTGATATAATGAGGTTCCGAAGAGCGAATCGAATATCACAGAATTACGGATAAATTACTGCACGATGCAGTCGAATAAGGATTGAAGAAAGGAGTTTATGTTTGCAATGAAGAAAGTTATTACTTACGGTACATTTGATTTATTACACTGGGGGCACATTAAGCTGCTAGAGCGTGCAAAGCAGCTCGGAGATTACTTAGTGGTGGCCATCTCTACAGACGAGTTTAATTTACAAAAATCAAAAAAAGCTTATCATAGCTACGAGCATAGAAAGCTGATTCTTGAAACCATTCGTTATGTCGACGAAGTCATTCCAGAAAACAGCTGGGATCAAAAAGTCCGTGACGTGCAAGAGCACGATATCGATGTGTTTGTCATGGGAGATGACTGGGAAGGCAAGTTCGATTTCTTAAAAGAACATTGCGAAGTCGTATACTTGAAGAGAACAGAAGGCATCTCGACAACACAAATTAAGGAAGAAATTGCGGGACTTTAATAGATCGAAAAAAAGTACTTCTTATCTTTTGGTGAGAAGTACTTTTTCATGTAAAATACAATGAGCAAGTCATCATTATTTTTAAGGAGAGCTTCCTTTGTTTCAAAATTGGATGAAGAAAAAAGTTGAAGATACATTGGATCAATCTGAACAACATGAAACAATGGCATCAGTGGACATGCCTGATATGGATTACTACTTTATTATGGGTGATGTGCCAAAACAGGATGAGAGCTTAACGAAATCTTTAAAGACAAGAATTAAGCCCTTGGCTGATCAGCATAAGCGTACTGCAATTTTAACTTTAAATTACGATGCAAATGTGAAAGAACGTATTCACAGCTTGGAGGAGACAATTCCTAACCAAGTGGACATCTTGAATGTATTTGAACACTATATCTTACCGCTAAGCGGAAGTAAAAGACGTTATTTAGAATTTATTGCCAGTGAATCACCACATCAGATCAATGAAGCTATTTTTCCCGAAGATGAATCCACGATTCAAGTGACGAGATATGAATTGCCTGCTTCCCCCATTTGTTATATTGATCAATATAATGAAAAGCAGCAACTAGTGAAGAGGGAAGAATACAATTGGCAGGGCGTTTTGTGCAGAGTACAAAGCTTTGTTCCACATACAGGTGCTCTATACTTAGAGGAATTAATCAGTGCCGACGGAAGCATTTATATGGAGATCATTTATTCTGGTGATGCAAAAAAGAATCCAGTTCGGCATATCAATTGGTATAAAAAAACAGGAATTCAAACATTTACAAAGAAGACGGATATTAAACAATTATGGCTATCCAGCATTCAATCACAAAATGACCGTTTGAAACTGATGATCACAGAGGACCGTGATCAAGACCGCCACCTGTTTAAAATCGATCAGCCTGAAACCACCTATTACGCTGCATTTGTGCATCACGCACATTATGAAGAAGATCTGCATCAAGTTAATTCTCAATATGGAGAATTATTTAAACAAATAAGAAAACAGCAAGTGGATGCTGTCTTTTTTGGGGATACTGAGCATAAAGAAGATGTCGAGAAAGTCTTGGGAGAACAAGCTTATTTTTATCTTGTTCCTTCTGACGAAGAGACTGTTTGGAATACGGCCATTCATCATATGCTCGAAAATCGTAAGCATAAAGATGAACTGAGAGGGATCGTTGACAGCATGAAATGGGTCCTGCGTGATCTAAGCTCTGAGCATCATGTTCTTCACCTTCAACTCGATGTAAAAGATGAAATGAGTCATGCGGATCATGTGCAAATTGATTTTGCAGGATATGATCGAGTGAATGGAGCTGAAATCATCTCTCAAACAATCGATGAGAACCATCAAGTCAGCTTCCCAATCGGCCATTTTCAAACAAAGAAAAACATTGAAATCAATCAAACGAAATTTGTGGATTTTTACATTCGTTTTAAAACAGTAGAACTTCAAGAGGTTTTGCAGCGTCTAGAAATAGAAGGTGAGTTGCTTACGAATAAACCATCGTCTATCGATGGATGGTCATATCAAACGAAACAAGGAAACTATTCTTGGAAAGTGAAATAGCCATATAACGGTAAGATTTCTGAACAGAGGAGATTAACGATTAATGATTGAAGAGGGAATTCATAAGAAGAAGAGTGTTGTTGAAGGGTTAAAAAATCACCATGAGAAACTAGAAATGCTGATTCGCATCGATGATGACATGCCATTAACAGATAGGGAATTTTATTTGTTTATGAGGGAAAGAGTATCAAAACAAGAGCTTTTCCTTCCGCTTGTTCATCAAGAAGAGAATCTATTCAAATTGGTATTGAGTGAATCATCGCTGCCGCTTGCGTTAGAGCAAGGCCAGACATATAACTTGTATGTCACGGACTATTTAAGCACAAACCAAGAAGAGGATGAGGACGAGCTTGAGGACTCAGCTTATGATTCTGATTCCGAAGAAGAGGAAGAAGAAGTAAAAGAAGCAGATATCAATACAGATAATGAATCTGAAGAGAAAACGTCAAACTATAAACGCCGTTTAAAAATGGAAGTACAAAAGCCTGAGCTGACTTTTTTAGAAAATAAAGACGCCATGCTGTATATCATTCCATACCGCACAGACAAAGGGAATGCTTCTTTGAAAATCAAGCGTGAGCTAAAGGTTGTAAAATTCAATCAAATCGAGCTCAACAAAGGATGTATGTTATCTTTATCCGGGTATGCAGGTGTTCTAAGTGCAGAACATCCATATGAGATCAAAGAAGCAAAACTTCTATTGAAGAAAAATGGTGAAGAACCAATTGAACATCGTTTTCCGGTCAATATCACCCATATAAAAGATGAAGTGATCGAATACCGTGATGATCAACAGGTACCACAGCTTTATCAATTTTTAGCAGAAGTTCCTTTAGAGGAATTGACCTATTCCTTGAACAGACGCCTTGTATATCGCTTCTATCTTGAATTTATCTGCGATGTGAACGGAGTAGAGGAAACATTAACAACCACTTCTTTAGTGCTTGGAGACCGCTCGAACAAACTCAAAGGACTTGTTCAAATTCATAAGAGAAACGATGTACCGATTCGATATGAAGTGTACCGAAAGAAAAAAAGACAAACGCTTGGCATCCGTATTAATGACTACACCATGAAAACACGTGCCAAGTATTACGTCAAAAGCAAGTGGAAGAAATTCAAAAAGAAGATCGGTAAAATCAAAAAAGTCCGTAACCGCCTTGTGACAAGAACGTTTAAAACGACCTTTAAACTGGCGAGTAAGCTGTCTGTGAAAAAGAAAACCGTTGTTTTTGAAAGCTTTAACGGAAAACAATTCAGCTGTAATCCGCGTGGTATTTACGAATATATGAAAGAAAATCACCCTGAATATACGCTGATCTGGAGCGTTAAAAAGGGTCATGAAGCACCGTTTAAGGAAAAAGGCATCTATTATATCAATCGTCTGTCATTGAAATGGATTTTTGCGATGGCAAGAGCCGAGTATTGGGTCGTAAACAGCCGTCTTCCGCTGTGGGTTCCAAAGCCAGATCACACAACATACTTGCAGACTTGGCATGGTACGCCGTTAAAACGACTGGCAATGGACATGGACGAGGTGCATATGCCTGGAACAAACACGAAGAAATACAAAAAGAATTTCACGAAGGAAGCATCGAATTGGGATTATCTCATCTCTCCTAATGCCTACTCGACTGAAATCTTTACACGTGCGTTCCAATTTCAAAAGACCATGATTGAGTCAGGATATCCGAGAAATGACTTCCTTCACAATCAAAACAATGAAGAAACGATGAGAGCACTGAAACAAAAAATGAACCTGCCGCTCGATAAAAAATTGATCTTATATGCACCGACATGGAGAGACGATCAATTTTATAAAAAAGGGCAGTACAAATTTGATTTAGACCTTGATCTGCATGAGCTGAGAGCTGCTATCGGAGATGAATATATTATCATTCTGCGTATGCACTATCTAGTTGCTGAAAACTTTGATTTAGGACCATATGAAGGCTTTGCCTATGACTTCTCTCATTACGAAGACATTAGAGACCTTTATATGATTTCAGATCTGCTTATCACAGATTACTCATCTGTGTTCTTTGATTATGCAAACCTCAAACGTCCGATGCTGTTCTATGTGCCAGACATTGAAACCTATCGTGACAAGCTCAGAGGCTTCTACTTCGACTTTGAACAAGAAGCACCTGGACCGCTTGTGAAAGAGACAGCAAGTGTTATTGACTGGGTAAGAGAAACAGAACAGCCATCCTTTACATTACCAGAGGCATTCTCGCCGTTTTATGAGAAATTCTGCTACTTAGAGACTGGAGAATCTTCGAAGCGGGTCGTTGAAGTAGTGTTTGATAAAAAACATAATGCTTAAAAATCTTGCATTATTGTATGAACAAGATTTTGATCAAGAGACAAACACCTTTAAGTTGATTTCACTTAAAGGTGTTTTTTTATCCCGATTAGTAAACAAAAAAGCCAGTCGATTGTCTCGTACTGGCATCTTCAAAAAATAAATATTTAATTAGAAAAGTTTCTTTTGTGTATGTTTCTTTTTAGATGTCTTTTCATTGACTTAAGAGCTTTGAGCGTTTTTCGAGATTTACTTTTTAACACTTTTACTTTTTTAACACTGATTGTGAAAATATAGTTTCGGACTAGTGTTTGAATGGTCGCTATTTTTATATTTTGAAGAGTTTCTTTAGAAATTCTTGCTAAGGAAGCAATGAGTGAAAAATCATCATCTTTTAAAGAAGATATTTCATTGAAAATTCTTTCGCAGTTTTTGTTATCAGTATACGTTAGAATTAAATCTCTTCTTTCTTCGACAAATAATTTCTCCCGGAAACCATTATGAATCGTATGAATCATCTCATTCACTAAGCTTGTTTGATCTTCTACAATTTCACCTAGGAAAGTTTCTTCCTTACTTCTTAAAATACCCTTATTGAAAAATTCTTCAAAATCAAAATGATAATATATAACTGGTTTTTTCATAAAACTTACATCAAATGAAACACTAGAATAATCGGTAATAAGGAGAGAGGCTCTCATTAATAATTCTTGAACGTTTACTTCACCCAATTCCAAAATAGACACTACATCACTCTTATATTTGTTGAAATAAGAGATATATGGCTGCATTCGATAATGTGGATAAAATAAGAGTTTCACTCTATGTTTTTTTAATTCTTGAAGCAGTTTTTCATCCTTTAGAATCGAAATATATTTCTCGTAATAATCCGATTTTAAGAAAGTTTCTTCTGTATTTAGCCATTCTCTCCATGTTGGCATGATTAAAATCTCTCTATCACCATTATGATCGGTTGTTTTAGAATTAGCTAAATGATCAAATCTTGATAAGCCAGTCACCTTAACCTCTGATTCTTTGTAACCAAAATGATCCATCATCATTTTCTTTTCATAAACCGAGCTGACACAAACTATATGAAAAGGATATTGATAGAAAAATCGATGATATTCAGCTGATTTTCTTCCCATTACACCGTGTTGAAGAAAGATTCTTTTTGCTTTCTTCGTATGTTGATATTGTGGTATTTTAAATGGAAGGAAATATTCTAGATCATGAGAACCGATAAAGTGTGTAGCTTGTAGTGTTTTTTCAATATGTTCAGGTGAGCCAATGGTCAGTACGTTTCCAAGATGTTCGATATTTCGAATATCTTTACTTCCTTCTTCAATAGCATAATAAACTTCCTTATCAGGATGCTTTTCTCTGCAATATTTGAAAAAGTGATAACCTGTATCTTGAGCAGTATCTGGTCTTTCTCCTATAATCCAAACTTCTTCTCTGCTTTCACTAATTTGATCCTCAGAAATAGAAGATTTAAAGGGAAGTACTTCTAGTTTCAAATTTCCCTTTGGTGTCGTTGATGAAAAGTTAAAAATCTTATTATTATCGTTGCCTTTATATTTGATAATAGAAAGATACTTGTCTTTCTTATAAGTATACTTAACAAATCCTAGACGTCTATTAAATGAAAATTTTTCTGTATCGAATCTTATAAAGAAATCCCAAACGCCTTTTTCTTCAGGAAGTGTGGATGTATCAAATAACACTTTGAACCCACAGTACGTATAGTCTTTCTTGTCCCGTTTATAATGATAAGCAAAAGTTAAGTCTCTTTTATTTTGTACGGGAATGGTTATTTCTTTTAAAGATGCGCGTTCTTTTAGGACTAATGAGCGCTTAACAGAATCTGAATGAGGCATTTCTAAGCCTCTTAAGATAGCAGCGCCTTCAACTTTTAAGTAGTGACCGCGTATTTTTTTAACTTGATAGAGATTTCTTACGGTTCTTGCTTTTCTAACTGTAAAACTCAAGTTTTGACTGGCGGTTCGATGTAGTCCTACTTCAAAAGGCACTTTCTCAAATATATTAAGAACGTTATTTTCATCAAAAGTCAAAGAGTGATTTGTGACTTTGGCGAAAATAGTCTTCTGGCTTTTTTTATTTGTTAATAAAAAGAGCCAGTCAGATTGTTTCTGACTACCTTCTTGTAAGGCTTCAATGATGCGTTTAAAAGGTATCTTTAAAATAAAATCTTCATCATTTATACGTTTCATTCTAGTTAACACAGTACTCTCTGTGTCTTTGTTATTCATCATGTGAATTTCAGAAACATGATGATCTATTAATGCTAATTGTTCACTTGCTATAGATATTTTTGCAATCATCGTTTGATTTTGAATATAGCTCTCTTTAAAAGAAACAAGTAGACTCTCTTGTTTGACATCTAATATCAATCCACTATTCTTCTTTTTAAATTGACATTGAAAGAGATGATCAGCAGTCTTAAATGAATTTGTAGAAACCAATTTTTTTCTGTCTTTTATAAACGATCCTAGTAACTTACCCTCTACTTCTTCATAAAAATGAATTTGCCAGATACCCTCATATAAATTATGAAGGCCAAGTGAACTTAAATCTACGTGTGCAGACCAAATTCCATCTTCTGAAATTGAATCAACAGGAAATAATATTTTATCCTTTGAAGGTACTCTATGAAATGAAATAAAGAATTTCCTTTGATCTAATGGAGCATCAATGTCTAAAATGTTTGAAACACCATTTATTGTGAGAGTATAATTTTCAAGCATGAAATCAATCAAATTGGTTTTGTATAAGTTTGTTCTTTTTTTAGCATTTAAAATTTCGAATGTTATTTTTGTTTGTAAGTTTTCATTGCTTGTTCTTTTAATTAGTACAGCCAATTCTCTATGCAGAATCTTTCTTTGCCATTTGTGATGAACGGCATATTGTAGCGGAGTGAGTATTCCAACTTGATCTGCTACGAAGATACTGAAAGAGGAACCTTTTAGAGGGAGAATGTCTTTAGCACGTATTTCTGCTACGTAAAAACCATCTTTATTCTGCTGTAGAGGAAAATCAAATGTTTGATTATCACGAATGAAATTTATTGTTTTTAGGTCTTTTTTATCATATGAATGTATGAACAAAGATAAGATAGAGTTACTAGTTAAAATACTTTCTAAAGAAACCATAGTCTCTCTCCTTAAAATCTAGTTAATAATCTATTTATAATGAGTAAAAATAATACTGAATAACTATAATATGGATATTCAATTAATATAGTCTGATTATATAGTCAAGATAGTTTAACATACATTATTCTGAAATGTAAATATCATCCCAAATTTGCTTATAACCTATGATCAAGCAAATAATTCCTATACTTATGAAGGATAGCATCTTTGTTTTGTCTTTAAAGTGAAAAAATAAACAACATCTGTTACAATTATGAGCGGTGCTTTTAATTTTGGTACTCAAAACTTTTGTTAAGGAAGATAACAATGAACGCAATGTTGACGATACTAAAGGAGCAAATCAGCTCATTTCCGCTGATTATGCGACTTGCTGTTTATGAAACAAAATCAAAATATCAGATGAATTATTTAGGTGTTTTATGGCAGTTTTTAAATCCATTGATTCAAATGCTGGCTTACTGGTTTGTTTTTGGTATGGGTATTCGCGGAGGACAGCCAATTGTCATTGGCGGCGTGGAGGTTCCATTTATCATCTGGATGCTTGCCGGTTTAATCCCTTGGTTCTTCATTAGTCCGACCATTCTTGATGGATCAAACAGTGTGTTTAAACGCATTAATATGGTATCGAAAATGAATTTTCCGATTAGTGCGCTGCCGTCTGTGGTGATTATGTCCAACTTGTTCAGCTACTTTGTCATGATGGGCGTCTATTTAATCGTGCTGATTTCCTATGGCATCTACCCTGACGCGCATTGGCTGCAATATATATACTATTTTATTTGTATGATCGCGTTTATGTTTTCGTTTAGTTTGTTTAATTCCACGATCAGCGTACTCGTGAGAGACTATCAATTTCTTTTACAATCTGTGACACGATTACTTTTCTTTTTGCTGCCGATTTTTTGGAATATCTCAGAAAAGCTCACTGGAGACAAAGCGTGGATTGGGGACATATTAAGATTGAATCCTCTTTTCTACATTATTGATGGTTTTAGAAATAGTTTGTTAAAGGGAGAATGGTTCTTCCATGATGTCAAATACACACTTTATTTTTGGCTGATCACGCTTCTTCTTTTAACAGTCGGTTCATTGCTTCATATGAAATTTAGGGATAAATTTGTCGATTTTCTTTAAAAAGTAAGGAGATTATACGATGAAACTAAAGGTTTCGTTTCGAAACGTATCCAAGCAATACGTCCTATATAAAAAACAGTCGGATAAGATTAAAGGACTGTTTTTACCTAATAAAAATGAAAAAGGTTTCTTTGCTGTTCGTGATGTGTCCTTTGATGTATATGAAGGCGAGACCATTGGTTTTGTGGGGATTAACGGATCTGGGAAATCGACAATGTCGAACCTTCTAGCGAAAATCATTCCACCGACAAGTGGTGAAATTGATATGGACGGCCAGCCATCGCTAATTGCCATTGCAGCAGGGCTGAACAACCAATTAAGCGGAAAAGATAACATTCGTTTAAAGTGCTTAATGATGGGACTGACGAATAAAGAGATAGACGAACTTTATGAAAAAATCGTAGAGTTTGCGGATATTGGTGACTTTATTGACCAGCCTGTAAAGAGCTATTCAAGCGGAATGAAATCCCGTCTTGGTTTTGCCATTTCAGCACATATCGATCCAGATATCCTTATTATTGATGAAGCACTGTCTGTTGGAGACCAAACCTTCTATCAAAAATGTGTGGACCGCATTACAGAATTCAAAGAACAAGGAAAGACGATCTTTTTTGTCAGTCATTCTATTAGCCAAATCCAAAAAATTTGTGATCGGGTGGCTTGGATGCATTATGGTGAACTTCGTATGTTTGATGATACGAAAAAGGTCGTGAAAGAGTATAAGGAGTTTGTTGATTGGTTTAACAAGCTTTCCAAGAAAGAGAAACAAAAATACCAAATGGAACATAAGGAAGGCAGAAAAGGCGTACAAAAGACAGAAAAGGTGTCTCGTTATCAAGAGAACGGAAAACGGCGCTCATTGTTCGGACCCGCATTTCAAGTGACAGTTTTAGCGGCCTTAACGATTTTGCTTGCCTTATCAATGTTTTCGGATCGCCCGCTTCGTACACTGGCGACATTTGGTGCAATTTCATCAGATAAGGCAGAAGCGCCTCAGTCAAAGAACCCGCAGACGAAGGGGGCGCCCGATATGAAAAAGGTGGATCAACAGATGATTGTCACGGCTGACCCACTCAAGGTTTACAAAGACCAAGCCATGAAAAAAAAGGTGGATGTCACTTTGCCATTTGGACAAGCAGTACAGGCTGTGGCTGAAAATAAAAAAACCGTTCAAATTAAAACAGCGTCAGAAACGTATTTTGTTAAATATGATGCGCTTCAAAATGCAGAGGATTTAAAGTCATTATCCATTGGACCAGGACAGTTTAATTCATATGTATCGCCTGCATCAGCAGGTTCATATGAGTATCTACTTTCTTTCCTTGGAAAAGAAGAATCTGTGCTAAAGCAAAGAATGCAGACGCTGAGCTCGATCAAAAGTGATCAAGGAGATACGATTGAACGATTGACCACAGAGAAAACTGACTATGTCATTCAAAATGGTCAGGCAAACACGATTGTGTTTCGAGAGGTGATGTCCATTTCTCCTTCCACACTTGGGCTGACAGAACAGAATGTCTGGATGAATGAGAAACAAACGAAATTCGCAGTGAAGGGCGAAAACAATCTGTTTGTCATTGATAATGAACAGCATACACTGACTATTTCAGTCATGAATTAAAAAAGCTGCCGATGCCGGCAACTTTCAGCGTGTAGGCAAACCCTCGCATTCGGTGTCAGGTCTGCGCTCCGGTGCTCACGAATGTCAAATTCGCTCTGCTCCTGTGCTCGTCCTTCCTAGACTGCAAAGGTTTTCTATCACGCTGAAAAGAAGACAAAGGGCTAAAATAAAGATCATTTTAGCCCTTTGTCAATAATTTGAAAGCTGCCGATACCGGCAGCTTTTTTAGTTCACTTCTTCTTTTTCGAGAAGCTGTTTCATAAATGGAATGAGTTTCTTTTTCAATTCTTCATCCTGAAGAGCAAACTCAAGCGTCGTTTCGATGAAGCCTTGCTTCTCGCCGACATCGTATCGTTTCCCTTCGAAATCATAGGCAAATACGCGCTGAATGTCATTCAGCTTTTGAATGGCATCTGTCAGCTGAATTTCTCCGCCTGCACCAATTTCTTGCTGATCGAGGTACATAAAGATCTCTGGCGTAAAAATGTAGCGCCCTAAGATGGCTAGGTTCGATGGTGCTGTTCCTTGCGGCGGTTTTTCAACAAAGTTTTTGACTTGATAGCGGCGTCCTTCTTGTGTAAGTGGGTCGATGATCCCGTAGCGATGCGTATCGCTGTCTGCTACTTGCTGAACCCCGATGACTGATGAAAGAGTTTTTTCATATTCATCCATTAGCTGACGCAGTCCAGGTGTTTCGGCTTGAACAATGTCATCACCTAATAAAACAGCAAAAGGTTCATCACCGATAAAGTTACGTGCACACCAAACAGCATGTCCGAGTCCTTTTGGCTCTTTTTGACGTATGTAATGGATGTCAGCAATGTTAGAGGATTTTCTCACTTTCTCTAAAAGCTCGCTCTTTCCCTTTTCCTCAAGATTGCGCTCTAACTCTGGTGCAAAATCAAAATGATCCTCAATAGCTCTTTTCCCTTTTCCAGTGACGATAATAATGTCTTCGATTCCTGATTCAACAGCTTCTTCAATAATATATTGAATGGTTGGTTTATCAACGATTGGAAGCATTTCTTTAGGCATTGCTTTTGTTGCAGGGAGGAAACGTGTTCCGAGACCTGCAGCTGGTATAATGGCTTTACGTACTTTTTTCAATGAACTTTGCACCTTCCTTACATATAGAAAAAATGATTTGACTTCATTTTTCATCTTTCATAAAGTGTAACTTACAAATGATAGAAATGACAAATGATTTACGATAAATGCATGATTCTGATTCAATATCTATTGTAAAGAGTTTTTGTAAATTTTTATGTTGAAAAGAGTAAAGGGGATGTAAAAATTGAAAATAGAATGATTAGGATTCGTTTCTATTCTTTTGTATAATACACTTATGATAAATGAGAAGGAAAGAGGCATCGACTATTGAAAACATTACATGTAATGACTGTATTCGGGACGAGGCCTGAAGCGATTAAAATGGCACCCCTTGTCCTTGAGCTAAAAAAACATCCGCAAATCAAATCCTCAGTCACTGTGACTGCACAGCATCGGCAAATGCTTGATCAAGTGTTGAAAGCCTTTAACATTCAACCAGATCATGATTTAAATATTATGAAAGAACGCCAGACATTATCTGAAATCACATCAAATGCACTATTGAAACTAGATCAATTATTCCAAGAGGAAAAACCTGATATTGTCCTTGTTCATGGAGACACAACTACAACCTTTGCAGGAAGCTTGGCCGCATTCTACCACCAAATTTCTGTCGGTCACGTTGAAGCGGGTTTAAGAACACACAATAAATACTCGCCGTTCCCTGAGGAATTGAACCGACAAATGACAGGGACGATTGCCGATATTCATTTTGCTCCTACAAAAGAGGCAAAGCAGAATCTTTTAATTGAAAATAAAAAAGAAGAGACGATTTGTGTGACGGGGAATACAGCGATTGATGCATTGCAAACAACGGTTACAGAGCAGTATCAACACCCTATTTTAGAGAAAATAGGCACAGATAAAATGATTTTGTTAACGGCTCATCGCAGAGAAAATCTCGGCCAGCCGATGAAAAACATGTTTAGAGCGATTAGACGTATTGTAGAAGAGTTTGAAAATGTTCAGGTTGTCTACCCTGTACATTTAAACCCTGCTGTTCGTGATGCGGCTCAGACAGAATTCAGTGATCTTGATCGTGTGCACTTAATTGAGCCGCTTGAAGTTGTTGATTTCCATAACTTCGCTGCTGCCTCACACTTTATATTAACGGATTCTGGCGGTGTACAAGAGGAGGCGCCTTCTCTAGGGAAGCCAGTACTAGTGCTGCGCGATACAACAGAACGCCCTGAAGGTGTGAAAGCTGGTACGCTTAAGCTCGCGGGTACAGATGAAGAGACCATTTACAATATGGCAAAACAGCTGCTAGTCGATCAGAAAGAGTACGACAACATGTCGAAGGCGTCTAATCCATATGGTGATGGACAAGCGTCAAAACGAATTGTCGAAGAGCTTCTCCATCGTTTTGGATTAAGCGAAGAAAAACCAGTTCCATTTCAATCATAAAAAAAGAAGACTACATTTCTGTAGTCTTCTTTTTTTACTACTCCAAACTTTCCTTCAATTCCTTCTTCACTTTAGCCAGACTGCTGTCATCAAGCTGGTAGTAATAAATGTTATTGATACGTGCGCCTGATCCTTTCAACTCGTGCTGCTCCACATGCTGTCTTGCATCACGATAATCATTCATCATCGTCCACATATCGTCAAATGACATGTTTGTCTTCATATTATTTTCCACGACTTTGAACATATCGCCGAATTTCGTAATAGATGAAATGTTGGCACCTTTTGCAATGATGCCCTCAATGACTTGGCGCTGTCTTTGCTGACGTCCGAAGTCACCCTTTGGATCTTGCTTTCTCATTCTCGTATAGGCAAGGGCTTGATCCCCGTTCAGGTTAATCTCTCCTGTACCAAATGAGTGGCCATCATAGCTAAATGCAAACGTGCTGTTCACCGTAATGCCGCCAAGTGTATCGACAATATCCTTAAAGCTTTCCATATTGACTTTAACGAAGTAATCAACAGGTACATCAAGCAGTTCCTCTACAGTATCTGCTGCCATTTGTGTACCGCCGAATGCATAGGAATGGTTGATTTTATCCATTGTGCCTTTTCCGACAATTTTCGTATACGTATCACGCGGGATGCTCACCATTTCGGTCGTTTTCGTTTTCGGATTTACTGTCATGTATATTAATGTGTCTGCACGGCCTCGGTCATTTTTTCGTTCATCGACACCCATGACTAAAATAGAAATCGGGTCTTTCTTATTTAAATCGACATCTTTGTCACGCTTATCTGACTTCTTTAAATTCTCCTGAATGCCTGCGACGGTCGATGCTGCTGTGTTCCAAAGATGATATGCGTATCCGCCAGTTGCTAATACGAATAAGCCAATAATCGATAAAACAATCCAAAGAACCTTTTTCTTCTTTCTTTTTCTTTCAGCTCTCATAATGTCCCTCACCTTTTCTATGATTCTTCCATGATTATAGGTTTACGAATCTTGATAAACAAGTTATTTTTTTACTCTGAACCTAGATATAGACGTTGTAACAAAAAAAAGGTTTCAAAAAACCTTAAATTTACCTTAAAATAATAAGTTATAAGACGATACAAAGACATGAGGTGAAAAAAATGAAGAAAATCGTCGTTTTACCGTTCTTAATACTGCTACTAGGAATCGTGCTCGCAGCATGTGGAACGGCTGAGCAGTCCACAGGAGAAAACAAGACAAGCAGTTCAACTCCTCAGGTACTGGAAGAGAAAGCTGAATTTATTGGAATGGCTGATGCACATACAGTCGAAGTGAAAAAAGTGAATACGACCTTAAGCTATGAATTTACGGATAATTTTAAAGATGTGTTAAATGAATTTAAACCAGGAGACACAGTAGAAATCTCTTACTTTATTAATGACAGTGGTCAAAAGGAAATCCAGAAGATTGAAAAACAGAAGTAAAAAAGATGGGCGGGATGAACAAAATTGAAGAAAACAGGCGTTACACTAATTGTTCTCATGATACTGACTCTACTAGTTGCACCCTTTCAGTCTGCCATGGCTAGCTCGACAATTTCAGTGAAATTGTCTAATTATATCGGAAACAAAAAAACGATGGATGTATCCACAACTGGAGAATACAAGCTTTCAGGTTCGAATGTGGCTGTCACAAAAAGATACGATGGCAAAAATCGCTATGAAGTAGCCAATAGCATCGCGTCTGCCGGCTGGAAAAATCCATCAACTGTTGTCATTGTCAGTCGTGATGCATTTGATCATGCAATTTCTGTATCACCGTTAGCATACAAACTGGGCGCACCTATTTTGTATACGAATATTGAAAAACTGACAAAAACAACAGAGAACCAGCTGAAGAAAATGAAGCCGGATAACATTCTGATTGTCGGAAATACGAAAAGCATTTCAACAGCTGCTGAGAAATCTATTAAAAAGTATGGCAAAGTCAGACGTATTAGTGGAAAAGACAAGTTTGAAATCTCCCAAAAAATCGCTAAAGAAATGGGTAACTATAAGCAAGCTGTCGTTGTCGGCGGGAACTCATTTATGAATGGGATTGCCATTGCATCCTATGCATCGAGAAAGGGATACCCTATCCTGTTAACAAAAAAAGATTCCATTCCGTCTTATAGAATGCCAAGTAAAGTGATCATCATCGGCAGTACGAAAAGTACTGGACAAAAAGTTGAAAATCAAATCAAAAAAACCTCACAGGTGACAAGAATCAGCGGCGCCAATCGATATGAATTATCTGTGAATATTATAAAGAAATTAAATATTAATGCAGATAAAGTTTATTTGGCGAAAGCCTCTAGCTATATTTATGCTATGCCGCTGTCGCAATTGGCTGCAAAATCTAACAGTACCGTTGTGTATGTGAAACCCGATTCTGTCACAGCGTCTTTAAAAGCACTGTTGAAGGAAAAAGGTACATATGCTTATCATCTTGCGGGCAGCACAAGTGCGATTAAAGATAGCTTGAAAAATTCCTTAGCCAAACAAGTTTATCTGAAAAAAAATCAAAACTACCAATTGAATATTTCTAACGGAAAAATTTCATTAAAAGGCATAAAAACGTATAACACAGTAAGAGTTGTTCCTGAGAAATATTCAACAAAAAATGTCCTTCAAATTGCAGGAAAGCCGTATTTAGGCAGCGTAAACTTTGCAATTGAATCAGGGTATATCAGGCCGACTCTCGAAAATATTCCATTTGAAGACTATCTAAAAGGCGTAGTGCCAAATGAAATGCCTGCAAGCTGGAATGTTGAAGCGTTAAAAGCACAGGCAGTTGCCGCTAGAACGTATTCTGTGAAAAGTATTGGAAAAGTCGTCCCTGATACAACAGCCTTCCAAGTCTATGGAGGATATAACTGGTACACAAATTCGACAAAAGCTGTCGATGCCACAAAAGGAAAGGTTCTGAAATACAACAATCAACTCATTTCAGCAACCTATTACTCTAGCAATGGCGGTTATACAGAGGCAAGTGAAGAAGTATGGGGAAATGCACTGCCATACTTAGTGGCCAAAAAGGATCCAAAAGATCCAGTCAATCCATGGACACTGAAACTCTCTAAAAAACAACTGAGCACGACATTGACTGCTAGCACAGCAGCATCTCAATGGTCTAAGGCAAAAGAGACAAATGCAGCTGACCTTGCTGGCCTGAAATCATGGCTGCTTAAAAACAAAGAAACTGCTGCATCTGATATGAAAATCGCATCCATCTCAAGCCTGACGTTCTCAGGGAAAACAAAAGGCCAGCGTGCGAAGACGGTATCGATCAAACTGACATACCATCTGAAAAACAAAACAGGCACATATTCGGTGAACAAAAGCACAACGGCAAGTATGAAGATGACCGAGTTTCGATCAGTCATGGGCGCAACAAAAGTGAAAAGCACGTTTGCGTCAGTCAAAAACAACACAAATGACTTCACGATTTCAGGAAAAGGATATGGCCACGGCATTGGTATGAGCCAATACGGAGCCAAAGCGAGAGCTGAATCTGGAAACTCATATTCTTCCATACTCTCGTTCTACTATCCAGGTACAAAACTAACAAACTATTAAAGGGTAAAAGGAGGACATAGAAGATGCGCTCATTGATGAAAACAGCCATCCTCAGCCTCATCGCTATTTTCGTTATCGTTCCAACAGCTTTGGCAGACAATTCAGTCTCACGAATTGATGGCGGTAGCAGATATGCTGTAGCGGCAAACGTAGCGAAAAAAGGATGGGGAACTGCAAGTACAGTCGTTTTAGTAGGGAAAACTGCGTATGCAGATGCAACAGCAGGAATTCCACTTGCACATCAAAAAAATGGACCAGTTCTTTACACAAACAGTAAAAGCCTTTCGGGTGATACAAAGAAAGCCTTAACTTCATTAAAAACAAAAACGGTGATCGTTTTAGGCAGCACATCAAGTGTGTCAAACAACGTGGTCAATCAAGTGAAGAAAATGGGCATCTCCACACAGCGTATTTCAGGAAAAAACCGATATGAGCTATCTGCCAATATCGCGAAAAAAATGAAAAAGCCAGCAGGCGTCGTTGTCGTTGAGGGTTCTTTCTATGCACATGGGATTGCAATTGCACCTGTAGCCGCTCAAAAAGGATTCCCGATTCTATACACAGATAAAAAGGGACTTCGTTCTGAAATCGCTTCTGTTGCAAAAGCAAGCAATGTGAAACAAACTATTGTAGTAGGCGGAGAGAATTACGTCACAAAAGCAGCTTATAACCAATTGAAATCTCCAACACGAATCAAAGGCTCGACTCGTTATGATGTCGCGGCAAATATTGTGAAAAAATACAATATGAGCGTCAATAATACCTATGTAGGAAGAGGATTTGGCTATGCCACTTCATCTTCTGCTGCAGGCATTGCGGCGAAGCAAAACAAAGCATTGCTTCTAACGAATGAAAAGACGCTGCCAAAAGTAACAAGAGCAACAGTGAGCAGCAAGAAAATCACTAAATTTACTGTCGTAGGCAGTACAAATACTGTCACACCAACTGTTGTAAACCAGCTGAAAAACCCGGCTGTTGGGAAAAAAGTATTCATTGATCCAGGTCATGGCGCGCATGATTCAGGAGCTGTAGGTTACGGATTATATGAAAAGAATTTGAATTTAGACGTAGCAAAGCGTTTAAATACGAAATTAAACAACGCTGGTGCACTTGTGACCATGTCAAGAACATCAGACACATTTGATAGTCTTCAAACACGAGTGAGCAAAGGTGCCAATGCGAAAGCGGATATCTTCATTAGTGTCCATGCGAACTCAAATGATAACAGCAGTGCAAATGGAACAGAAACATACTATGACAAAACATATGCGGCTGCAAACAGCCTGAAGCTGGCGCAAAACATCCAGCCAAAAATGGTTAGTGCACTAGGGACAAGAGACCGTGGTGTGAAAACAGCTGGCTTCTACGTCATTAAATATTCTAAGATGCCGAGTGTTCTTTTAGAAACTGGTTTTGTTTCTAGTCCAGTTGATTCAAACATCTTGAAATCTGCTACGTATAAAGATCGTTTAGCGTCAGGTATTTCAAGCGGTGTGTCAGGTTATTTTAGATAAGAAAACACAAACCTGAGGGGTGCCTCAGATACTCCTCTTAGGCTGCTCGAGTAAGAACTCGGCAGCCTTTTTTTAAAAGTCCACGAAGAAACATTGTCAAGTTAAAAATACATTTCATTTTTGGCTATGTTTGTTATAATTGAAACATAGAAGGTGAATGGTTTACGCATAAATCTTCAGCAAACCGACAAATCATGAAGAGGTGACGATCTTGAAAAAATTAATCACAATGCCGTTTCTCGTATTGCTTCTAGGAGTATTGCTCACAGCGTGCGGCACAACAAATCAATCAAGCGATAACAAAAAGGATGACAGTCAAAAAGAAACAACTGAAGCAACCGATCAAAACAAAGATAAGGCTGCAGACGAAAAATCAGAAGATGATCAATCATCAAAAAATGAAAAATCAGATGATCAAAGCAAAGAAACAGCTGCTCAAACAGAAGAACCAGCAGGTCAATCTGATGAAGAAGCAAAAGACAGCTCAAGCAAAGAAATTACAAAAGAAGAACCTGCTAAAGACCAATCAAAAACTGACTCAAAATCTGACTCTAAAACAAAGAAAGAATCAACAACTAGTAAGAAAAATGAAGTCACCAAAGAAGGCACATATGTCGGTTTGGCTGATGGACATACAATTGCTGTCAACATTGATGGAAAAGAAGTAGCGATTCAATTCGGAAATACCTTTTCTAAACAAGTGAACAGCTTAAAAGAAGAATCAAAAGTAAAAGTAACCTATACAAAAGATGCAAATGGAACACTTCGATTGAAAACGATCGAATCTGTAAAAGCAAAATAAAGAAAAGACCCGGAGACCCGCAGAATTGCGGGTCTTTTTTACGTTGAAAAGGGCATAACTTGATATAAGTGCACATTCTTAACACAGTTTTACAAGACTTAACAGCGCATTTACATTTGCTTAATGTTGCTCTGCTAAACTGACTTTCATAGAACATCTCTTTACACAACAACTACTTTGAATGGTGAGGTGCAGGTCAGTGAGTGCAGAGAAAGCGATGAATCTTTACAGAGAATATGAAGTGAGACGAAATCACTCTTTTGCCTTAACAGAACATATGGTTCGTTATTTATTTGCAAAACGTTTCATAGATTTAATGTTCTCGTTCATCGGATTGATGTTGAGTACGCCAATCATTTTGCTGTTTGCTCTTTTGATTAAGCTAGAAACACCAGGGCCAGCCTTTTATATGCAGGAAAGGGTCGGGAAAGACGGTGTTTACTTTAAATTATGGAAGCTCAGATCGATGAGAACTGACGCAGAAAGCGGAGGAGCGAAATGGGCTCAAAAAAATGACCCGCGTATCACCAAAGTGGGGGCATTCATCCGTAAAACAAGAATTGATGAACTTCCGCAATTTATCAACGTGTTAAAAGGAGAAATGAGTATCGTAGGTCCTCGTCCGGAAAGACCGATGTTTACCGCAGAATTTAATCGGACGATTCCAGGCTTCACAAAAAGATTGGCAGTAAAGCCGGGGCTGACAGGTCTTGCTCAAGTAAATGGCGGATATGAAATGAGTCCAAGTGAAAAATTAACACACGACTTACAGTATATTCAAAACTTGACATTTTCTCTCGACACGAAGATTATGGTAAAAACGTTAAAAGTCATCATGACTGGTGACGGAGCCAGATAAGTAAAGTAGGGAAGAGAAATGGCAAGTATGAAAAAACGCATGCTAGGCGGAGCAAAATGGACAAGCTTGTCCGCATTGATCATCACCATTATCCAAATCGCACAGTTCGCCTTTTTAGGGAACGTGATGTCACTCAAGGAGTTTGGACTCGTTGGCATGATCACAACTGTCACAATATTTACGCAGATTTTGCTTGATCTAGGAATTGGGGCAGCGATCATTCAAAAGGAACAAACGACAGAACGTCAATTATCTACATTATATTGGATCAACTTGCTCACAGGGATTATCTTATTTTTTCTGCTCATCCTGCTAAGCCCAATGATAGCCGCTTTTTATAATCGGCCAGAGCTAGAGGGTCTGCTCAAGCTATTATCGATCATGTTTCTAATCGCACCGATTGGCCAGCAGTACCAGTATATGATGCAAAAAGACTTAGCCTTTAAAACATTAAGCACTATTGAAACCATTGCGACCATCATATCGCTGCTCGTTTTACTCGTTTTCGCCTTCTTCATGAATCCGATTATCGCCTATGTCATTTCTCAAGTGTTGCTGCAATCAGGAAAAGGTCTCATGTATGCAGCGGCTTATTGGAAGAAGTGGCGTCCAGCACCTGTTTTTGCATTAGGAGAGGTGAAAGAATTTTTCTCATTCGGTGCATTCCAGCTCGCATCCAGATTGGTTAACCGAGCAGGATCGAACATCGACATGATTTTAATCGGCCGATTTCTTGGAGCGGAGGCGTTAGGTATTTACAGCTTGGCGTATCAAATTGTGACGATACCCGTACTGAAGATAAATCCGATTGTGACGAGAGTGGCTTTCCCAGTTTTCGCAAAAAGTCAGCGTGATCACTCCATGCTGCGTGAGGGTTTCCTAAGTATGACGAATATGCTCGCATTGGTTAGTTTTCCATTATTAATCGGCCTTGCTGCCGTATCAGACAGTTTTATAGAAGTCGTGTTTGGAGAGAAATGGCTAGTAGCGGTTCCGGTTTTAAATATATTGTGCATTGTCGGCCTGCTGCGTGTGCTGATGAATCCAAACGGTTCCATACTTCTTGCAAAAGGGAGAGCGGACTTAGCCTTTTATTGGGATACGGGGATGCTCATCGTGTATGGCTGTGCATTATATGCAGGTGTCATGACAGGCAGTCTGCTCACAGTAGCTTGGATTTACTCAGGTGTCAGCCTGCTCAACTTTATTGTCGGCAGATGGCTCATGGCATATGTCATTCAGCTTGATATGAAGGTGTATTTAAGATCACTTGGAAAGCCTGCTATCATGACACTGCTTATGGCGATCTGTGCGATAGCTTTACATCAAGGAATGAAGCTGACATCAGCAGATATTTCACTTCAATTACTTCTGACTGTTTGTGTCAGTGCTGCATTGTATGGCTTGTTGCTCATCAAAATGTATCCCCAGGCTGCAGGCAAATTATTGAGAAGAGGTCGTTCGTCATGAAGGTACTATGGCTGACAAGTGTATATCCTAGTGAAAAACATCCAAGTGAGGGCGTATTTCATGAAACGCAAGTCCAGGAGCTGCTCAAACAAGGAATAGAAGTGACTGTCATTTGTCCTAATCCAGAGAATCCGCCGGTTTTACGGATGCTCAAGGCATCCTATAGGCAGAAAAAAGAGCTGCCTGAACAGGAAGTGCGGAACGGAGTGACAGTTTACCGACCGTCTTATCGAGCGCTCCCTGGACAGCTGAAATGGGCACAGCCGAGTAAACGAATAGCGGCTTCCGTTCTCCGGGCAATGCAGCATCATCAGCTGTCACCAGATTTCATCCATGCGCATTTTGCCATGCCGTCTGGCGGAGCGGCGGCTGTCATTCAGAAAGAAACGCAAATCCCTTATCTTCTGACCTTACACGGCAGTGATGTGAACGTATATCCGAGCTATAGCAAAGGGGCACAGGCAGCCTTTGAAACGGCAGTGAAGCAGGCGTCTGTTGTTCTGACAGTGAGTGAGGAGCTGTCTAAAAAGACAAATGATATGACGAAGGTAGAAGCAAAATGTCTTCCGCTTGGTATTCCGCTCCAATCATTTTCAAGAACGGAAGAAGGTCAAAAAGGCATCAGAAAGCACTTAGGGTTACCGCTTCAAGATAAGCTCGTTGTTTTCGTCGGGCGTTTAGTAAAAGAGAAGGGCTTGCTTGAATTAGCTGATGCTGTCAGCAGCATGGATGGTGTGAAAGCAGTCTTTGTCGGAAAAGGCCCCCTTGCAAAGGAGCTCACGGAACGGGCGGGAGCATCTATTATACTCCCAGGGCAGGTGCCGAATGAGCAGGTAAGAGACTACTTAATGGCAGCTGATCTGTTTGCACTCCCTTCCTACAGTGAAGGAATGCCAACCGTCGTTCTAGAAGCGCTCGCTTTAAAAGTACCTGTCATTGCAACACGGGTTGGCGGTCTCCCATCCTTATTTTCTACCTATCAACACCTGCTCGTTGAACCACGTTCGGCGAGTCAGTTGAAAGAGGCGATTCACGCCTGCCTTTATGAAAACAGATGGAATGAGCAAGTGAAAAGCGATCTTCATGAAATGGTTCATACAGAATATTCATCAGAACATAATGCGAAGCATCTCATTCAGCAATATGAGAAGGTGCTCAATCAATCAACATCCATCGTTTAAACAAGATGAAATGTGCAAAGAATGATAGATAGATAAACAGCTTGGAACGGACAATATGCTTTTACTGAGAGGATGAAAAATGTTGAAGAAAATTGCTGTGATTGGAACAGGGTATGTCGGGTTAGTATCGGGTACTTGTTTTGCTGATATCGGAAATCGTGTCATCTGCTGTGACATCGATGAATCAAAAATCAACAGCTTAAAAAGTGGTGTCGTTCCCATTTATGAACCAGGTTTAAAGGAATTGATTGAAAAGAATACAGAAGAAGGAAGACTGTTTTTTACAACGAATATTCCTGCCGCTATTAGGGAATCAGAGATTATCTATATTGCCGTAGGGACACCGATGACACCACAAGGGGAAGCGGATTTAACGTATGTGAAAGCCGTCGCTCAAACGATCGGTGAACACCTGAATGGCTATAAAATCATCGTCAATAAAAGCACAGTGCCCGTTGGAACAGGCCGTCTCGTTCAAGCCATTGTGGAAAAAGCATCGCGCAGCAAATATCCCTTTGACGTCGTATCCAATCCAGAGTTTCTCCGAGAAGGCTCTGCAATTCAAGACACGATGAATATGGAGCGGGCGGTCATTGGTTCAACAAGCACTCATGCTTCCACCATCATCAAAAGGCTGCATGATCCTTTTCAAACAGAAGTTGTGGAGACCAACTTAGAAAGTGCTGAAATGATTAAGTATGCTGCAAATGCCATGCTTGCCACAAAAATCTCTTTCATTAATGACATTGCAAATATTTGCGAGCGGGTAGGCGCTGACGTTGAAAAAGTCAGTGAAGGAGTTGGATTAGACAGCCGCATCGGGCATAAATTTTTAAAAGCAGGCATTGGATTTGGGGGTTCTTGTTTCCCGAAAGACACAATGGCTCTTCTCAAAATTGCCGAAACATCCGGGTATCGGTTCAAGCTGATCGAATCTGTCATTGAAACGAACAACAACCAAAGAGCCCACCTTGTCAGCAAACTGATGAGTGTGTTCGGTGATATTAAAGGAAAAACCATTTCTGTCTTAGGTCTTGCATTCAAACCGAATACGAATGATATGCGTTCCGCACCTGCATTAGATATTATCCCAATGCTGAGAGAGCTAGGTGCTTTTGTAAAAGCCTATGATCCGATTGCTTATATGGAAGCTGAGCGGGAGCTTGGTCCGCAGGCGGTTTTCAGCAACGACCTGTATGAAACAGTAAAAGATACCGATGCCTGTCTCATCCTAACAGAATGGGATGACGTACAGAAGATGGATAAAGACCAGATCAAGCAGCTGCTTCGTTCGCCAATTGTAATTGATGGAAGGAATTTGTTTGATCCAGCAGAAATGAAAGAGAGAGGATTTATTTACCAGTCTATCGGCCGCCCAAGTGTATGGGAAGCAGAATTGGTATCGAAGGCACAATAACAGGGGGAGCTTGGATGAAGAAAGTATTGGTTACTGGGGGAAGCGGATTTATTGGATCACATACGGTAGAGGCTTTACTAGAAAAAGGCTATGAGCCCATCGTTCTTGATAACTTTTCAACTGGATCTCGAGAAAATATTGCCCATCTTTCCGTGCAATGCATAGAGGCAGATGTCACAAAGCCAGCGACGATTGATTTGATCAAACAAATCGCGCCGGATTATATCATTCATCTTGCAGCACAAGTAAGTGTAGCCATTTCCGTTCAGGATTTCGTTTTTGACGAAGAGGTCAATATCAAAGGATCTCTGCACGTCATGAAAGCTGCGGCTGAAGCAGGAGTGGAAAAAGTCATCTTTGCCTCATCAGCAGCTGTCTATGGAGACCCGGTATATCTGCCAGTAGACACCGCTCACCGTCTGAAGCCTGGTTCACCTTATGGCTTAGCAAAACTGACAGTAGAGCGGTATTTAGAAATGGCAAAATCACTTTATGATGTGGACTATTGTATTCTTAGGTACAGCAATGTATATGGTCCGCGCCAAGACGCACTTGGCGAAGGCGGTGTTGTCTCTATTTTCTCTGATAAGTTTGCAAAGGATGAGGCCCCTTTTATCTTTGGAGATGGGGAACAAACAAGAGACTTTATCTATGTGGGTGATCTAGCGGCAGCGAATGTTGCGGCATTAACAGCCCAATCAAACGTTTGTTTAAATATTTCGTGTGGTCATTCCATCACTGTGAATGAACTGTTTCAAACGATGAAACGGGTAACGAGATCACAGCTTGAACCGATTTACAAGCCGCAGCGTGCAGGAGATATCGTGCATAGTACATTAGCAAATGAGGAAACGAAACAAGTCTTAGCTTGGGAGCCTGTTGTGAGTTTACAGGAAGGTTTGGCTCGTACCATTTCCTACTATAAACAGGAAGTCAAGGCTTAATCCCTCAAATCGGATGGGTTGCTTAGGAGGAAAATGGGTATGAGCGTGAAACAAACAGCATGGCAAATCATGATCGGATGTATATTATTTGCAGCAGGGCTAGGACTTGTACAAATGGCGTCTGCGCAGCCCATCGGGTTAAAAAAGATCGTCGCTATTCCGGTCCTGCTTTTGATCCTGACGGCTTTTCTCGTGTTAATGAAGCTATACATGAACGGTGAGCAAGTGTTCATGTCAGCCATTTATCTTTTAATTGCATTGACCTTTCTCAACAACGCTTTCTTTTCAATTAGTGCTGGGTTCTTTAGTCTTTTTCTCTACCGTATTATGCTCATTGCTGCTTTTGCTTTATTCATATGGCGGATGAGAGATAAGGGGACGTACATATCGCAGTGGCAGCAGATTCGTGTAAAAGGGATTCTTGGTTTTTTCGCTGCATGGTTTCTTTATGGGCTCATCTCACTGCTGTGGGCTCATTCGGTGACAGACGGTCTCAAATATATGTCCCTGCTTGCGATGGGGATGGGGTTTGTCTTTCTTGTGGTCATGTACATCCAGCGAATGGATCAAGTGGTCACCTTTTATAGCATTTGGCTCGTCATGACTGTATTTGTCATGGGGATAGGGTTTTATAATCACTTTACTTTGAACCATTTACCGAATACTTCATTGTATCTTGGGCCGGCGTATAAACAGCACTATCCTACAGCTGTCTTTTTTAATCAAAATGACTTTGCGACGTTTTTATCGATTAGCTTTTTCTTATATTTAGCGTGTATGCGGCAAATGAAAAATGGTTATATCAAAGCATTTGGATTATTTGGCGCCATTGCAGCACTGTATCTCATTTTGTTAACAGAATCCCGCGCAAGCCTGCTTGGCATATTTGCAGGAGCCGCCATCTATGTGTGGCTGCTCCTGCCGCGCTTTCTCAAAAAGTGGTCACTCATCGCAGCAGGCGGACTTGGTGTCATCTGTATCGCGGTTTTTTCAGCCAAGATTTATTCAGTCTTTTATGACTTGTTTCTCGCTTCTCAGGTCGCGCATTCTTTTAGTGAACCACTCCCATCTAACATTGCGAGAGCGAATTTGATCAAAAATGCATGGCATTTCTTTACGGATTCATACGGATTTGGTGTCGGAGCGGGGAATGTGTCTTACTACTTAGCCCACTTTTCAATCTTTGATACAGATCAAGTGGTTGAAGTGCACAATTGGCTGCTGGAAGTGATGACGAACTTTGGATTTGCGGTCATGCTGGGCTATATCTCCGTCTACGCTTATCTCATGTTCACACTGTATAAACAATACCAATGGGCTGACACAAGATCAGCAAAAATGATCATTGAAGGTTTGTTCGCTGCCATGCTGAGCTTTCTCGTTTCAAGTATCAGTCCTAGTTCTGTCTCGAATTTATATTTCCACTGGGTCTTTTTAGGCCTCGTGATCGCAGCGGTGAATATGTTGAAAAACAAACAGCGGTTTAAGACTTGGTAAACCGTGTGTGATGCTGCGCTGGTATGGCTACACTAGTGAAAAAGCAAATACGTCAATGTTGGGAGAATGAACATGTCTGGTTTCATATCTAGAATAGGGAAGCGAATCAAAAAGTATATCGTATGGCTCGTACTGCTGCCTGTCGTATTAGGCGCTTTTGGATTCTTTTTTGCCAAAGGAACAACGCAGCAGTCTAGTTACACAGCTGCTGTTACTCTCACGCTTGGTAAATATGATGACGGAGTGTATAACAATATGGCTGAAGTGACATCTCTATTAAAAAGTGATGCCTTTCTGAATGAAGCACTCAGTGACATCAAAGAAGAAGAAAGGCAGGATGTGAAAAGCCGCCTCATCCTCACCAATCAATCAGATACACAATTACAGCTGTCCTTCACAGATGCTGAGAAGTATCATGCTTTAGCTGTCGTGAAGCAGGTGTCGGATACATTTCTGAAGCAAGATAAAGCATTATTTACAAAAAGGCAGCAGGTGATTGAAAGTAGATTATCTGCTCTGGAAGACGAATCTGTCAGCAACGATTCAAAAGTAGATAAAGAACGATTCTTATATGAATTGGAGTCTACAAAGCTTGGAATGAAGCAGGCGAAGATTGTTGACCCTGCTCAAGTTCTTGATGAAGGCAATAAAGGCATGTCAGCGAAAAAGCGTGCACTGCTTGGACTTGTCATTGGCTTTAGTATCTCGCTCATGTTTGTGGTCTTGCCCGAAGTGTTCAAAGAATCTTAATGATGAACTGGAGATGAGTCTTAGGTGAACAATCAACCGTTAGTATCAATTATTACACCGGCCTATAATGCGGAACGTTATTTAACGGATACAGTTCATTCCGTCCTTGCCCAAACCTATTCCAATTGGGAACTGATCATCGCAGATGATTGTTCAACAGATGGAACAAGGAAGCTGCTTGGGGACTTAAGTGAAGCAGACGACAGAATCAACGTCATTTATTTAGAGCAAAATGGGGGAGCCGCCATCGCTAGAAATACAGCCATCAAACAGGCAAAAGGCCGCTTTATTGCTTTTTTAGACAGCGATGATAAGTGGAAAGAGACGAAGCTCGAAAAGCAGGTAGACTTCATGCTGACAAACGATTATGCCTTTACATTCACAGCATATGATATTATCGCAGAAAATGGAGAACCATTAGAAAAAACCGTCACTGCACCAGCAAGATTAACTTATGATGAAGCTTTGAAAAATACCATTATCGGCTGTTTAACGGTGATGCTTGATGTACAGAAGATCGGACATATAGAAATGCCGAACATCCGCACAAGACAGGATTTAGCTACGTGGCTGTCCATATTAAAAAGAGGATTTACAGCCTATGGTATGAGTGAACCGCTCAGTGAATACCGCATCGTTGGAAACTCGATCTCTAGTAACAAGTGGAAAGCAGCGAAAAAAACGTGGTTCGTCTACAGAGAAATTGAGCAGCTTCATTTTGTCAAAGCATCTTGGTGTTTTATGCACTATGCGACAAATGCTGTGAAGAAGCGCTTATAAACAGAAGGGAAAAAAGGTGATAAAGGTGAAAGCAGACTCGATCATACATGTTATCGTAGCGACGGGAGAATGGGGACAGGACGGCTTGAGGTACAGACGGCATCGACTGGCGGAATTTCTAGCATCTGATCCAGAAACGAAAGAGGTCATCTGGGTATGCCCATCTGCATCCCGTCATAAAGCTCCCTTTCAGCCCATAACCGATCGAATGAAGCAATTGACCATTCCTGATGTGCTTAAGAACAAATTATTTCGCTTTGGCCGATATCAAGACATGTTCTATATTCATAAATTGTCCCCACTTCTTGAGCATTTGCGGCAGGAAGAAAAGAAGGGAATCGCTGTTTGCTTATGGTATACGTTTCCGGGCTTTCCGCTCTTATCTTCTTTATTTGAATGGAAACATATTGTCTATGACTGCAGTGACCTGTGGGGAGAGCCGATAAGCGGCAAAAATAATTTGCTTTCTTATATGAGGCAGCGTGTCATTGTGAAAGCAGAAAATCGAATCATCAAATACGCACACAGTATTACATGCTCTTCTCAATACTTACACGATCAAATTAAAAAACGTCTCATGGGTGAACCGAAAGATGTCTTTACAGTGGAAAATGGCGTTGAGTACGATGTGTTTGCCAAAAGCAATCTTCCATGTAAGGAGGATGTGCTGGGAGGAAGAGAAGGAACTGTTCTTGGCTTTATTGGAGGCATCAAGCCGAAGCTGGATTTTGACATGATAGCCGAAGCTGCTCGCATGCAGCCTGATTGGACATTTTTATTTGTCGGTCCGGATGGAACAAATGGCGATCCATCTTTTCAGTATGCACTTAAACTGCCAAATGTGATTTGGACAGGTGCTGTTGCACCAGAAGAAGTGCCTGCGTATATGAAGCTGATTGATGTAGGCATGATGCCATACAAACAATCTCCTTACAATCAAGCCGTGTTCCCGCTCAAGCTATATGAATTTTTAGCCGCAGGAATACCGGTTGTCGGTTTAAATCTTCCGTCAACGGAAAGGCTAAAAGAGAATGATGTGTATGAATATTTAGAGGGCGAAGATCCTAGACTCTTCGTGGAAGCCTGCCAAAAAGTGATCAGCAAAAAAGACGACATGGACTATAGACATCTAAGACAAAGCCGTGCGAAGAAAAAAGATTGGCACGCGCTGTTCACAAACATGGTGGAACTAACGAATATTAAAGAAAACGCATAATTCATCAGGGATTGTGCGTTTTTATTTGTTTCTTCTTTACAGGGGAAGCTTGTGATCATCCTCTATTCAATTGTATAATGGAAAGAGCGGCCAATATACAAAATACAGATTTCAATTTAGAAGGAGACTGACCTATGGATTACGAACGCGCCTTATTAGCGTTTTTTGTCTCTCTGGCTACAGTTTTAATTGTGACACCAATCGTCAAAAAGTTTGCAATTAAGATTGGTGCAGTGGACCAGCCGAATAAACGAAAAGTTCATGATAAAGTAATGCCTCGAATGGGCGGTTTGGCAATTTTTATTGGGGTAGCGGCTGGAGCATTAGCAGGCGGGCTGTTTCTACATAATAAAATTACAGCAATTTCAGTTGGTGCCGTACTTATCGTCATTCTAGGTATATTTGATGATAAATATAATTTAAGTGCAAAATTCAAATTTCTCGTACAAGTTCTTGTTGCTTGTCTGATTGTAAGCACAGGCTTAAAAATGGACTTTTTCTCTGTTCCTTTCTTAACAGATCGAATTGAGTTAGGCTGGATGGCATATCCCCTAACCGTGTTATGGATTGTCGGAATCACAAATGCCATTAATTTAATTGACGGCCTTGATGGACTGGCTGCCGGTATTTCTGTCATCGGTTTATCAACCATTGCCGTGATGGCATTTTCAGCTGATAAAATTTTGATTCTTTCTTTATCCCTTGTTGTCATTGGTAGTACCATCGGCTTTCTTTTTTACAACTTTCATCCGGCGAAAATTTTTATGGGTGACACCGGTTCGCTTTTTTTAGGCTATATGATTTCGGTACTGTCACTATTAGGGCTATACAAAAGTGTCACTTTGTTTAGTGTTGTTGTTCCAGTGATCATCTTAGGTGTCCCTATTTTCGATACCACCTTTGCCATTATTAGGCGAATATTAAACAAACAGCCGATCTCAGCACCCGACAAATCTCATATTCACCATAGACTGATGGCCTTTGGCTTGTCCCATCGCATGGCTGTCATCGTGATTTATATGATTGGCTTAGTCTTTAGTCTAAGTGCAATTTTGCTGACAAGCGCCACCATTTGGTTATCACTGATCATTATCTTTTTACTGGTCATGTTCATGCAAGTGATTGCAGAAGTCACAGGCTTAGTGAATGAAGAATTTAAACCATTTACGAAATTTTATAAACGAATGGTCAAAAGGCAGTAAAAAACAGCCCGTTCCTAGGAACTGGGCTGTTTTTATTATTGTCCAGGTGTGCTGGTCGATGAGTTAGTTGTATCACTTGACCCTGTTTCACCAGAGGATGGATTGGTTTGTGAATCTGTTTCAGTTGAAGATTCAGCAGGAAGCTTTAAATGCGTCCGTAATTCATTTTGGACGTTAGCTAAATTGGTCGGATCTGGCTCAAAGTAATACGTGCGATTTGGCCCTAAATAAAGGTCTGATCCCTTAATAGAAAGTGTTTCTGTGTCGTCTCCTTTAAATCCGCTGTAGATTTGCTGAAGCGCAAGACCTTCTGTGATACGGAAATTGGTCGTAATGTGATCACTGACCTCTTTAGCGATGTTATCGACGTTCGCAATGTTATTTGGCTTCGCCATTTGATCAATCATTGCACGTAAAATTTGTTTCTGACGATCGTTACGTCCGAAATCACCGCGTGGATCTTGTTTTCTCATCCGTGCGTAAGCAAGTGCTTCTTCCCCGTTTAAATGCATATTGCCTTTTTTGAAGTAAATCTTTTTCGATTTTTTAACATCACTTTTTTCATTGAAGTCAAATGGAACATCGATATCAATTCCGCCGACTTCATCAATGACATCCTTGAATCCGTCGAAATCAACGGTTGCATACTTATCAATCGGAATATGCAAGAATTGTTCGACAGTTTCGATCGTTTCGTCTTTACCACCTTTAGCAAATGCTGCATTAATCTTTTCTTTACTTCCTGTTGTATCACTTGCAAGCTGTACGCGTGTGTCACGAGGAATACTAACCATTTTCATCGTTTTGTCTTGAGGGTTAATCGTTGCGACAATGAGTGAATCTGAACGGCCATGATCACCCTTTGTGGCATAATCCTCAATTCCGACAAATAATACAGAGAAAGGTTTTTTCTTAATATCAATGACAGCATCACGAAGATTCGATTTCTCTCCACGGTTTAGTTCATCATATGTTTTGTCAGCAGCTTGAAGAGTATTGACGATTTTATATACTGCGAATCCGCCCATGCAGATGATAAGTAGCAAAAATAAGACCAGAATACGTTTGATAATTCTCTTCTTCTTACTCTTTTTCTTTCGTACACGCACTTTTACTCGTTGTGCCATTCATCTGTCTCCTTTATCGGACCAATGTCCTTTTCTAAATAAATCAATTCGCCTTCTTTTGTAACACTCTTTCCATTTGTCAGCTCAGTCATCCACTCAATGAACTGCTCTGTTTGTGTTTCTTCGACATATGTCTCAAAAATAACATCTTCTGCATAATGGATTTCTTTTAACTGAAAAGATGAGGCTCTAAGCTCATTCTCTACCTTTCCAAGCCATGTATAATCTATTGTTGTGTGCATTGTACGCATTAAACAACGCTCTACCATTCCAACATGGTTGATAGCTTCTGATACAGATTTTCCGTAGGCACGAATCAATCCACCGGCACCTAGCTTGATACCGCCGAAATAACGAGTGACCACAACGACTGTATCTTTCAGCTTCCGTTTTTTTAGCACTTCAAGCATTGGCACACCTGCTGTACCACTTGGTTCACCATCATCATTCGCTTTTTGAATGAGGTCATGTTCACCAATGAGATAGGCTGAACAATTATGTGTGGCATTCCAATGTTGTTTTTTAATGGATTGTATAAATGCTTGTGCTTCTTCTTCTGAGACAGCACGCTGTATATGACAAATAAAACGTGATTTTTCAATGACGATCTCATGCTCGCCACGACTTTTTACTGTAAGATAGCGATTCAGCAAAAGACACACCCTCCTGACAAGCAAATTGTAAGACTAGTGAAAATTTGCATTGGTTTTAGAATTTTACAGCGTATTTTGTTATGATGATAGGAGCGGAAAAAGGGTCGTCATAAAAACTTCAAGATTTATACGCATTCTTTCATTATAATTCGACATAAAATGCAGATCAATGACATTTATAATAAAAAAAGATGACATCACTGTTACGGGAGGGAAAAGCCATGACAACACCCAAAATGGATCCGAAATTATTGGATTCAATCATCATGAAAATGCTAAGTACAGTTGATGGCAGCAAGGACGAAGTATTTAGAATAGGCGAACAGTCCCGTCAACAATATGAAAGCCTAGTAGAAGAGCTGAAGCAAATCAAGCAGCAAGTAAACGAAGTAATTGATTTTGGGGATAAGCTGGAAGTCCATACAAGACATGCTAGAAATCGCTTATCTGAGGTCAGCAGAAACTTCAACAAATTCAGCGAAGAAGAAATACGGGAGGCCTACGAAAAAGCACATAACTTGCAGGTCGAACTCACCATGATTCAGCAGCGCGAGAAGCAGCTGAGAGAAAGAAGAGACGATCTGGAAAGACGATTACTAAGCTTGCAAGACGTCATAGAACGCTCTGAAACCCTTGTGAGTCAGATTACAGTTGTTCTCAACTATCTCAACCAGGATTTACGCCAGGTCGGCGTTTTACTTGAAGATGCTCAGGCAAAACAAGATTTTGGGCTCAGAATTATTGAAGCCCAAGAAGAAGAACGCAAAAGAGTGTCTCGGGAAATTCATGACGGCCCTGCTCAAATGCTGGCAAACGTGATGATGCGTTCCGAATTAATTGAACGGATTTTTAGAGACCGCGGTACAGAAGAAGGCTTTAAAGAAATTAGAAGTCTCAGACAGAATGTGCGAAATGCACTGTACGAAGTAAGAAGAATCATTTATGATTTAAGACCGATGGCTTTAGATGATTTGGGTCTGATTCCAACACTGAGAAAATACTTAAACACAATTGAAGAATATGATGGGAAAACCAAAATTACGTTCCAATGCCTAGGTGATACAGAAAGCGAAAGAATTGCTTCTCAATTTGAAGTAGCACTGTTTAGACTAGCCCAAGAAGCTGTCACAAATTCATTAAAGCATTCAGAAGCTGAAGAAATCTCTGTCAAAGTAGAAGTAACGAAAGACTTTGTGACCTTAATTATTAAAGACGATGGAAAAGGCTTTGATATGAAAGATGTGAAAACAAACAAAAACAAATCCTTCGGTTTACTTGGCATGAAAGAACGCGTAGACTTACTGGAAGGTAAAATGACCATAGACTCAAAAATAGGTCTAGGGACATTCATCATGATTCGCGTGCCGCTAACATTGCAAAATAAAATTGTAAAATAGAGTCAAAAGACATATTGACCATAAAGTTCAGGTGTAGAACAATAAACATGGGGAGGCGTAGCTTGTGACTAAAGTAAATATTGTAATTATTGATGACCACCAATTATTCCGTGAAGGTGTCAAACGGATTTTAGATTTTGAACCTACTTTTGAAGTAGTTGCAGAAGGAGACGACGGTGACGAAGCTGCACGTATCGTAGAACACTATCATCCGGATGTTGTCATTATGGACATTAATATGCCGAATGTAAATGGTGTTGAGGCTACAAAGCAGCTTGTTGAGCTTTATCCCGAATCAAAAGTCATTATTCTATCTATTCATGACGATGAAAACTATGTAACACATGCATTGAAAACAGGAGCGAGAGGCTACCTGTTAAAAGAAATGGATGCAGACACACTTATCGAAGCAGTGAAAGTTGTAGCTGACGGAGGCTCTTATTTACATCCGAAAGTCACTCATAATTTAGTAAATGAATTCCGACGCCTAGCAACTAGCGGCGTTTCAGCACATCCACAGCACGAGGTATATCCTGAAATTCGCAGACCACTTCATATCTTAACTAGACGTGAATGCGAAGTTCTTCAAATGTTAGCTGACGGAAAGAGCAACAGAGGAATTGGTGAATCGCTCTTTATTAGTGAGAAAACAGTCAAAAACCACGTGAGTAACATTTTGCAAAAAATGAATGTAAACGACCGTACACAAGCTGTTGTTGTAGCTATTAAAAACGGCTGGGTAGAAATGAGATAATGTTCCGGACAAGTACTCCTTTTTCGCCTGTTTTTTGTTCTCTCACATTTTAGCTGGAGGGAAATGATAGACAGGGTAAGGAGTCTTTTTCGGATATAGCGGGCTTGCCTATTGATTAGGCAGGCTTTTTTGATTACTATTATAAATCTAATGAAAAAATGATCATTCTTTTAAAATAAAAAAGAGTAACTTAACAAATAAGGAAGGTATTTAAGAATGAAAATAGCCGTTGTAACAGACAGTACTGCTTATCTACCACAAGAGCTACGTGATAAACATAATATTCATATGATCCCCCTCAACGTCATCTTTGGCAGTGAATCATACCGTGAAGAAATAGAAATGGACTGGAAGACATATTATGAAGAAATCAAAAAACACAAAGATCTTCCAACAACCTCTCAGCCTGCTTTCGGTGAATTAATAGCCTTATATGAAAAACTAAGTGAAACATACGACGCTGTGATTAGTATTCACCTTTCAAGTGGAATTAGTGGAACGTATAATAGTGCTGCCTCAGCGAATGATCTAGTTGAAGGGATTGATATTTACCCGTTTGATACAGAAACAAGCTGTATGGCACAAGGTTTTTATGTGTTAGAAGCTGCTGAAAAAATCCAAGAAGGTGCTTCTTTAGAAGAAGTGTTAGCACATCTAAATTACCTGAAAGAAAGTCAGCGGGCGTATTTTATGGTAGACGATTTAACTCATTTGCAAAGAGGCGGCAGATTAAATGGTGCACAGGCTTTTATTGGAAGCCTCTTAAAGGTAAAGCCTATTCTGCATTTTGACAACAAGCTAATTGTCCCTTTTGAGAAGATTCGCACACGTAAAAAAGCCATTTCACGTATTTTTGAATTATTCGATGAAGATGCATCACGTGGTGTTCCGATGAGAGCAACACTGATACATGGTAATAGAGAAGAAGAAGCAGAAGAATTAATTGCGCACTTATCAGAAAAATATCCTCATGTTGAATTTTATAAAAGCTACTTTGGTGCCGTGATCGGCACCCATCTAGGTGAAGGCTCTTTAGCTCTTGGCTGGGTAATAAGATAATTCCTAAAAAACCTCTTTTCGTATGGAAAAGGGGTTTTGTTTTTCTATTTTACCTGTTGGACGAAAGGTCATGTCTTTGCGCATAATAGGCAAACATCAATTGAAAGGTGTTTGGTGAAGTTGAATATGGATAAAGCAATGGAACTAATGCGGCAGCTGCATTCACGCCATCTGCTCACCGCCGAAACAAGGTGCCCACAGTCCAATTTGGATTGGCTGGAGGAGAAGGGCTTAGTCAATCGAACACCTGCCATTGAGAGAAAAGCAAATGGTTTTACATGCTGTCGGTGCGGTGTATCACACAAGCGGTACTTTGCTCACTCTCCATGTGAAGTGTGTCAAAAGGATTGTGTGTACTGTAGATCATGCATCATGATGGGAAAAGCAACTGAATGTGGGTTTCTTTATGAATGGACAGGTCCACAAATGGTAGAAACATATCGAGCTGAATTAACATGGCAGGGAGAGCTGTCTAAAGGACAAAAAAGAGCGTCAGAAAGAATGATTGAAGCTATCAAAAGCAAATTTGATCTACTTGTTTGGGCGGTTTGCGGGGCAGGGAAAACGGAGGTGCTGTTTCACGGAATCGAATATGCGTTAAATCAAGGAATGAGTGTCTGCATTGCGACACCTAGAACAGATGTTGTGCTTGAACTCGAACCACGGCTTAGAAAAGCATTTCAGGGGGTGGCAATTACCGTACTTTATGGAGGCAGTTCTCAAAGGTTTCAGATTGCACCGCTTGTGATCGCTACAAACCATCAGCTGATGAGGTACAAAAATGCATTTGATGTGCTCATTGTAGATGAAGTCGATGCCTTTCCTTATTCAATGGATGAACGTCTCCAATTTGCTGTTCTAAAGGCGATGAGAAAGAACGGAGGGGTTAGGATTTATTTAAGTGCGACACCCTCTAAAAAAATGACGAGAAAGGTTTCTAGTGGAAAACTGGAAGCGATAAAAATTCCTCTGCGTTTTCATAAACAACCATTACCCGTACCAACCTTTCATTGGATTGGACATTGGAAAAAGAAATTAAAAAAGAATCAGCTGCCCCGTAAAGTGATGAATTGGATGCAGAGACATATTGAAAATAAAAGAAGAGTATTACTTTTTGTTCCTTCAATTGCTACCATGAAGAAGGTAACGAAAATTCTTCGAGAACACTCCTTAAACGTTGAGGGAGTATCTGCTGATGATCCAGATAGGAAACAAAAGGTTCAGCACTTTAGAGACTACGTATACGATGTACTAGTTACAACCACTATTCTAGAAAGAGGCGTAACCATTCCAAATGTTCAAGTGGGGGTATTAGGTTCGGAATCTACTATTTTTACAGAGAGTGCACTTGTTCAGATTTCTGGAAGAGTAGGCAGACACCCGGATTATTGTACAGGAGACGTTTTCCTTTTTCATTTTGGTTTAACGAGAAGTATGAAACAAGCAAAGAAGCATATCGTTAAAATGAATGATACGGCTGCAAATGAGTTTTCTGAAAAACAGTGTGGGTTCAACTAAATCATGGTACATTATATTCACAATACACAAATGGCAGGAGAGACAAAATATGCTACTCAATGCAAAAGAAATACTACTCAAGGAAATTCTCTATCAATATCTCAACCAATTAAACATGATTTGTCATTGTGAAAAGTGTATGGAAGATGTATTAGCAATTTCACTGAATCAAGTGAAACCACAATATATAACAGACATCGATAAAATATCTTACAGTAAATCTGAGATGGTGGATAAACAGAAGAATACTGCTATGCTAGTTATTCTGACAGAAGCAGCTTCCAAGGTCTCCGCATTTCCAAGGTGTGAAAATCGTCTGCTGCTGAACAAGAAAACCAATTGAATTGCCAAATTTGTGAGGGACATTTTGTGCCGGCTTTTACATGGAAATCATTCCTACTATTAAATGATGATCGTCTTTGTGTAGCATGTAAGAATGACTTAGTAAAGATTGAGCGTCCTATTTGTCCAACGTGTGGAAGGGCGCAGTCAAATGACCAAATGTGCCAAGACTGTGTTAGATGGAATGAACGCCCTGATTCTACTAAAGTTCTTGTGAAAAATAGGTCAGTTTATACTTACAATGAGTTGATGAAAGATGTCCTTGCCCGCTTTAAATTTCGGGGTGATACGGCTTTAGTTGAGCTGTTTAAACGAGATGTACAAGCAGCATTTAAACATTCCTTCAGCATAAAAGAACCATTACTGATTCCGATCCCTTTAAGTCATGAAAGACTAAAAGAAAGAGGATTTAATCAGTCCGTCATCATCGCTTCTTTGATAGGTAAGCCAATATTGCAGCCACTCGTGAAAATACATCAAAGTAAGCAGTCCAAAAAAAAGAAAAATGAACGCCTAGATCAAAAAGGATTGTTTCAAATAAAGCATACAGATGTGATTGTTCAAAGGGATATTATATTAGTTGATGATATCTATACAACGGGAGCAACCATTTATGATGCAGCAAGAATTTTAAAAGACGCAGGTGCCAAAAGTGTTTCTTCTTTTACGTTGATACGTAGTTAAAAATCATGATAATTAACCGATAATAAGAAAAGAAAATAACGTAAGGGGTTTTGGTTATGAATCAATTGGCAAACTGTCCACAATGTAATCAGCTATTTTTAAAAACCACCATCCAAACGGTTTGTAACAAATGCTATGAAGAAGAAGAACGTTCTTTTGATATCGTATATAAATTCTTAAGAAAACAAAGTAATAGACAATCAACCATCGCTGAAATAGTAGATGCAACTGAAGTTGATGAAGAATTAATCTTGAAATTTATTCGTTTGAAAAGACTGCAAATTAGTCAATTTCCGAATATTAATTATCCTTGTGAAAGATGTGGCAAAGCGATCAGGAAAAACAAGCTATGTAGCCAATGTGAACAGGATATTCATTCGCAAATCAGCCAAATGAACCAAGAAGAAGAGCGTAAAAGGGAGATTGAATCTAGGAAAAAAGACACCTATTATGCCATTAATCCTAAAAACGACTGATTCCCTAAACTAAGTTGCAGTTTGGTCGATAAAATGGATAGAATCAAGACAGACTGTAACGGAAAGCGAGAGGAATCCCGTGAAAATTAATCGATATGGAACACAACCAGTAAATCCTTACAAGAAAACATATGAGAAACAAACGTTGCAATCGAATCAAGCAAAATCAACTGATAAAGTCGAAATTTCTAAAAAGGCAATCGAAATGCAAAAGGTGCCGAATATTATGAGAGAACGTCAAGATAAAATTGACCAAATTAAAAAAAGCATTGAAGCCGGAACATATCAAGTAGATACAAAAGGCATTGCAGATAAAATGCTGAATTTTTATAAACAACAATAACAAAAGGGAGCAGCGTGAATGTCAGTTAAAATAATTATTGAAGAACTGCATCGTCTCTATGGATTGCATGAACAGCTATTAAAGTTGTCTAAGGATAAAACAGAAATGCTGAAAAGCAATGAGATTGATGCTCTTTCAGAGGTTCTGAATTTAGAGCAAAAGTATATTCAGGCCATTTCTCAATTAGAAGAAAAACGAATTGAAGCGACCGTTCAATTTTTACAAAGTGATCAATCACCAACCATCACTGCATGTATCGAAAAGGCTGAAGGTACAGATCAAGAAGAGCTCATTTCATTATATGAGAAACTAAATGACATCATGGTGGAACTAAAAGATGTAAATGAACTGAACAAGCAGCTTATTCAGCAGTCACTTCAATTTATTTCACTGACATTCGATCTCGTTAACCCCAATAAAGAAAATATGAATTACGGACAAAATGGTCTTGAGAGTTCAAAGCCTAAACAGCAAAGGGCTTTGTTTGATTCAAAGGCGTAAACAAGGAGGATACCAATGGGTTCTACATTCATGGGACTAGAAACGGCAAAAAGAGGAATCACAGCCCAGCGAGCAGGGCTTTATGTCACATCAAACAACGTCTCCAATGCAAATACGGATGGCTACTCAAGACAAAGAGTGACCTTTAAAGCAGAAAATCCTTATCCAGTCCTTTCTGTTTATGATGGAAAGACGTATGGTCAAATGGGAACAGGTGTACAAGTTGGAACGGTTGAAAGAATTCGAGACAGCTTTTTAGATCTACAATATAGAGATCATAACAACAACTTGTCTTACTACTCAACGAAGTCAGATGCCCTTTCACAGATGGAAGGGGTTATGAATGATTTGACGGATGAAGGCTTGAACAGAGCTTTTGATAACCTATGGAAATCATTACAGGTCTTATCAGAAACAAAAAATGCTGATACAGCTTCTGCACGTACAGTTGTTAAAACAAGTGCACAGGCTCTAGTTGACCAATTCCGTCTGCTCAATTCTTCTTTAACAACGGTACAAAAGAATTTGAAAACGGAACTCGATTCAACAGCCAAAGATGTAAACACTCTATTATCTCAAATAGATGAAGTGAACAAACAGATTGCAGCTGTTGAGCCAAATGGATATCTTCCAAATGATCTTTATGATACACGTGATACTTTGGTAGATCAATTATCCTCACTTGTTGATATTAAGGTCAGCTACAATCCACCTGGCGGTAATGCACTTAAAATTGCTGAAGGAACTGTCAACATCGACATTATCGGTGCAAATGGACAATCTGCTGGAAACATTTTGAATGGTATTACAAATGAAAAGTCTGAACTGCAAATCTCTTACGATAATACTACGGGACTTGTTAACTCACTTCAATTCGGAACAACAACTATTGCAGCGGATCAATTACAAGTAAACGGTAAAGTAAAAGCACTTGTTGAGGCTTATGGCTACATGTCAAACGGTGCTGAAAAAGGCATGTATCCAGATATGCTTGCAGAACTGGATGAAGTAGCACAAGTATTCATGGATACATTTAACGATGTACATAAACAGGGGTACACGTTAACTGGTGCAAGTGGACAAGACTTTTTTGATATCGAGAATAACAATGAGTTGAATAAAGGTTTGGCAGCTCGTATTAAAGTGAGCGATGTCATTTTAGCATCAACAGATAATATTGCAGCATCTCTCAATCAAACTCAAGGTGACGGTTCGAATGCTACGAAATTAGCTAATATACAAGACTTAAAATTACCAATCGGCGGAAATACAACGACCATTCAGGATTATTACCAAAATGTTATTGCTGAGATGGGGGTACAAGGGAAAAAGAACATGACGCTTGAAAGCAGTTCAGCTGCTCTTGTCAATTCAGCCAATGAACGTAGAATGTCGACTAGTGCTGTCTCCATCGATGAAGAAATGACGAATATGATCCAATTCCAGCATGCATATAATGCGGCTGCGAGAATTATGACATTACAAGATGAAGTACTGGATAAGGTAATAAACGGCATGGGTGTCGTAGGAAGGTAGGGATAACGGATGCGAGTCACACAAGGTATGATTTCTCAAAACTCACTTCGAAATATTAGTAAAAGTTACGAAAAACTTTCTAAAATTAATGAGCAGGCACAAACAGGAAGACGTTTCACGAAAACGTCTGATGATCCTGTTGCAGCAGTAAAAAGCCTTCAATATAGTACTGCCTTGTTTCGAAATGAACAATATAAAAATAACTTAAATGAAGCACAAAACTGGATTGATACATCTGAAACAAGTGTCACTGAAATCATTGATATTATGTCAAATATACGAGATAAAGTGCTTGATGCGGCAAATGGAACAAAGCAGCCAGAAGATTTAGAAGC
Organism: Bacillus sp. G1(2015b); assembly: GCF_001482475.1. Lineage (NCBI taxonomy): Bacteria > Bacillati > Bacillota > Bacilli > Caryophanales > Bacillaceae > Bacillus > Bacillus sp. G1(2015b). Next base: position 67,443 of record NZ_LKIC01000003.1, read on the forward strand.
TATCGGAGTGGAAATTGGTCAGATGAAAAATCAAATCATCGATGCAATGAACACTCAAATGCTAGGTAAGTTCGTATTTAATGGGACGAATACAAATGTTAAACCAGTTGTTGAGAATGCAGACGGAACGTATACATTTAACTTCGAAAATTATACAGATGCGAATGCTGTTCAAGCGAATATTTCTGATGGGATTACTTTAAATGTAAACTCAAATCCAATCTCAGCGTTTGGTGGACAGGCCAACGGTCAAAATGTCATTGAAATGCTGACTGATTTAGAAAATTCATTGAAAAATGGAACATTCGCGAATTCTGATGATGCATTAGGAAGTATCGATCAGTTTAAAGAAGTGATGAGTGCTGAGCGATCTGACCTAGGAGCGCGTTCAAATCGTGTTGACTTAGTAGCAAGCCGTTTGACTTCACAATACCAAGTATTGAAAAATGCTAAATCAGATAATGAAGATGTTGAAAGTGAAAAGGCAATTCTTGATCTTCTTCAACAAGAGACGGTGAATAGAGCTGCTTTAGCGACAACAGCTAAAGTCATTCAGCCATCCCTTGTTGATTTCTTAAGATAATAAAAAGCATCCGTAGGGTGCTTTTTTGCATCATGGAGGTGAACATATGCAAATCCCTAGATTGTTAATGCAGCAAACCTATGCAAAGCTTCAAATGTCGACAACTCCTTCTCGCCAAGAAGTAGAGCAGCCACGAGCGGACCTTGAGATTCAGCAACCGCGAGCTGTCATGAATATCAAAAGGACACCATCGAAATTAACCATTGATCAAACCGAGGCATTTGCCGATATGGACATCAAGTCGATTTTTAGACGTTCTGAGGAATGGGCAGCTGAGGGGAAGCGTGCTGTTGGAGAAGGAATGGGCCGAAGAGCGGAAGAAGGAAGTGAACTTATCAAGATCGAGAATGGCGGGAATGCGATTGCTGAGTTTGCCAAGATCAACGGCAGTCCTCCAGCAAAACAATTCACCATTGGTGTGATACCTTCATTCTTTAGTGTGAAAATTCACTATCAGCCTTCTGAGCTTCAAATTGATGTGGAGCCGCAAAAAGCTGTCATAGAGGCAACACCTCATAAACCAATCGTTAACTACCTGCCAGGTAAGGTCAATATTGATATGTTACAATACCCAGAATTAAAAATAGAAGTTGACGAGACGGGCCAAAATGGTGATAAGGTATAGTTAAGAAAAACGAAAAAGGTCGTGAATTATGATCATTCAAACAAAATACCATGGTGAAGTGACAATCAAAGAGGAGCAAATCATCAACTTCTCTAACGGGATACCAGGATTTCTGGATCAAAAACAGTTTGTCATTTTGCCTTTATCAGAAGAATCTCCGTTTTTAGTTCTTCAATCATTGAAAAACGCAGCATTAGGCTTTATCGTCAGCAGTCCGTTTTTATTCTTCAATCAATACGAATTTGATTTAGACGAAACGGTTGTAGACATTCTGGAAGTAGAAGATGCCAATGATGTGGAAGTAATGGTTATTTTAACAATGGAATCATCTATTGAAAAAACAACAGCTAATTTAAGAGCGCCTATTATTGTGAACCGGAAAAACATGAAAGCCAAGCAGGTGATTTTGCATGATTCAGCCTATCATACAAAACATTTGTTAGAGGTGGCATCCTCATGTTAGTGCTGTCTCGTAAATTAAACCAGTCAATTCAAATAGGCGATGATATTGAAGTCAAGATTATTTCAATCGAGGGCGATCAAGTGAAAGTCGGGATTGAGGCTCCTAAGCACATCGATATTCACAGGAAAGAAGTGTACCTGTCTATTCAAGAAGAGAACAATCGTGCTGCGAGCTTATCCTTAGATCTCCTCTCTCAATTATCCTCACAAAAAAAGTGAGGATTTTTTTATTGCATTCAGCTGTCCTTCTCCGTGTGAACGTGGTCCGATACAGATGTTTATGATCTATAGGAAACTTTAACAAATCGGTCCATCTATATTTAATTTGCAAATTCAAAGCCGATATAAAAGATAGATTAAAGCACAGGAGCTGAATAACTATGTCTGTTGGTAAGTTGACATCGCTAGAGCCAATTATCGATGCATTTCAAACCCGTGTTTCTAATAACCAGAATGACAATGTAAACTCTGACTCACAAGCAAATGGCAGGGCTGTTTCAAAAGAAGAAATTGAAAAAACGCTTCAAGGCGCAAACAAGCTGATTGAGCCTACTCAATTTCATCTTCAATTTGAATTACATGAAAAACTCAATGAATATTATGTCAAAGTCGTAGATAACCAAACAGAAGAAGTTATTAGAGAAATTCCTTCCAAGGAATGGCTTGATTTCTATGCGGCAATGACAGAAATTGTCGGTTTATTTGTAGATAAAAGGATGTAAATGAAGGGAGAACATAAACAATGGTCAATCGTATTACTGGATTTTCAAATGTGTTCGATATTGATGAAATCGTATCAAAGCTGATGAAAACGGAGCAGGCACCACTTGATACAATGACGCGCCAAAAACAAACACTTGAATGGCAAAGAGACAGCTATCGCGAGGTTAATTCGAAAATTAAAGAATTAGATGATTTGATCAACAGTTTAAAGTTAAATCTTCCAAGCACATATGGTGCCAAAAAGGTGACAAGCTCTAATGAATCTGCTGTCACAGCAACTGGATCAACAAATGCGACCTCTGGCTCTATTCATGTCACTCAGCTAGCGACAGCTTCCGTCTTCAAATCTTCTGGTACATCTGGATTTACACCAACAAACGGAACGTTTACGTTTGAAGTGACGACACCAGATTCGACAAAACCAAAAATGGTGACAATCAATACTTCTGATACCGACACAATTGATGACATCGTGAAAAAGCTGAACAGCGCACAATTAGGTGTGACGGCTTACAAAGGCCAAATCTCTGATGGCACTAACTACGTGGATACAATTGCTCTTACTTCTCGGACAACGGGTGAAGGCGTCAGTATTAAAGCAGCTGATGGCAATTCGGCTTCATTTTTAACGCAATTAGGATTCCAAGTAGATGGAGATAACGAATTAGTTGCGACCACTCAAGGACAGAAGGCGCAATACGAGATTAATGGTCTGAAAATGGAGAATAACAACAATACATTCACACAGGCTGATATTACGTACGAGCTTAAAGCAACCACAGATAAGCCCGTCAGCTTAAACGTTTCAACAGATGTTGATGCCATATATGATAAAATTAAACAATTTGTTGATAAATATAACGAACTCGTTGAGCAGATTAATGGAAAAGTCAATGAAAAGAAAAACAGAGACTATCATCCATTAACGGCTGAAGAGAAAAAAGCGATGTCTGAAAAAGAAATAGAGCTATGGGAAACGACCGCGAAGTCTGGCTTGCTGAGAAGTGATTCCATTTTACGATCTGGTGCCTCTAAAATAAGAAGTGATTTGTATGCTAATATTACGACAAGTGATGGGGATAAAATCCAACTCACACAAATCGGTATTTCGACATCATCCAGCTATAAAGATGGCGGGAAGCTTGAATTTATTAAGGGTAGTGATGGAGTAGAGAAATTAAAAAAAGCCATTGAAGAAGACCCGGAGAAGGTCAGACAAATGTTCGTCTCGGGTAGTTTAAATGTGGATTCAAAAGATAAAGACAAAGCGCAGCAGCAATATCAAGAACAAGGAATCATTTATCGTGTCAAAAATTCCTTATCAGCCTTAACGAAAAGTATTCAAAAAAAGGCGGGCAGCACAACAATGGAATTAAAGGAATACGGACTTGGTAAGGACCTTGATTCTTTGACAAAACGAATGAGCACATTCCAAGATCGCTTAAAAATGGTTGAAGCCCGTTACTACAAAAAGTTTAATGCCATGGATAGCGCAATTCAAAAGCTAAACAACCAATCTGGCTATCTTTCTCAACTGCTTGGACAATAATTGGAGGTTTATAACATATGGCAATACAGAACCCTTATGCCGCCTATCAGAAAAATTCTATTGAGACCGCAACACCTGCCGAGTTGACGCTTATGCTTTATGAAGGCTGCTTAAAGTTCATCAGACTAGCGAAGCATGCCATTCAAAAAGAGGATGCAGAAACGAGAAACTTGAACCTGAAAAAGGCTCAAAACATCATTCAAGAATTAAATGTCACCTTAAATCGTTCCTATGACGTATCAAAGAGTATGGCAAGTATGTATGATTACATTTATCGCAGACTGATAGAAGCTAATCTTCAAAATGACGAAGAGATATTGAATGAAGTAGAAGAGTACGTAACTGATTTCCGTGATGCGTGGAAGGAAGTCATTCAAACCGATCGAAAAGGCCGTCACCACTCTATCGGGGGCTCTCTATGAGTATTGTGGACCAGCTACATGATCAAACATTAAAAATGGCAGCAGAAATATCGGAAAATCCGCAAAGTGAGACACTGGTTGAAGACTTTGATGCCTTTTTAATCGAGAGAGACGAATTAATGAGAGATATACAGCATGAATTGACGGATCAAGAAAAAGAGAAAATCCGAGAAATCATACAAACAGATCAACAGATGGCGAAGCAATTAACGGTTATCCAAAATGGGATAAAAGCAGATATTCAAGCCATTCAAAAAAAGAAAACAAAACAGCTGAATTATCAAAATCCATACCAGCCCATAACAAGTGACGGCGTATACTACGATAAACGGAAATAAATAGGTGAGACCTGTGGCGTATCGTTCAAATGACTATATTTTATTAACCACATATTATGAACTTCTATACACGATAGAAGAGAGTCTAAAATATTTAGATGAAATTGAGAAGGATTTTGACAAAACAGAAGGGGATCGGATCTTTAATGATCTGATCCATGCCTTCTTTCATTTAGACACAACACACCCCCTTCTGCTTTCAATTATTGAAAATGAACACTTTGCCAAAACGATTCGTTCGTTTGATCAAATATTTTTAAGTTTTGATATACTAGCTTTCTATACATTCCCTTCAAATCACTTCCAATCATTCCTGAAATCATATTTTATACCTGAATATAGAAAGTGGATGGATGAAATACATGCCTGTATGAGGCCGTATGTCATTCATTAATTTTTGTCCAATTCAGACCATTCGGAGGAAATTATGAGACTAAAAAATCAATTTTTATTTGGGCTTATTGTCATATGTGTATTGTTTGTCAGTATGTTAGGATTCTCAAGCTTTCTCTATTACAAAACAGATCAATCCTATAAAGCGTTATTAAGCAAGGAAGTGAAGCTTTATCAGACCTCGCTGGAATTAGAGGCGCTTCTGCAAAAGCAGGAAGCACAGATTAAAACATATGTTGTCGTCCAAGATGCTGAAAATTTGCAGAAAATTGAGCAAACATATGAAGATATTAATAAGAAAACAACAGAAGCTTCAAAATTAAGTACGGTCAAACAAGCAAAAAATCTATTAGATCAAATCTCAGAAAAAAATTATCTCTACTACACCTCAACGAATCGATTATTTAATTCATTAAATATGCAAAATCAAAAAGAATTCAACACCCGCCTCACTCAAGAATTACAACCTATCGAACAAGAAATACATACCTTTACAAAAGAATTCGCTCAAAACCAGCTAAAACAACGTGATCAAAAAATCAATCAGCTCAATCAAGATAGTAATCAATTATTGCTTACACTCATTTTGGTCAGTGCAGCGATTATTGTTGGCTTTCTGGTGATTGGTGTCAGATTCGTTCATCGCATGACAAAACCAATTGTTTCTGTCACAAATGCCGCAAGAAGGATGGCAGATGGTGACCTGACCCTTGAAGAGATTGAAGTGACCTCTAAAAATGAGATTGGTCAGCTCGGCACAGCCTTTAATCAAATGACGGCTCATTTGCGTCAGCTTATTTTGCAGGTGCAAAGCGGATCAAGACAGCTTGCTGATTCTGCTGCTCAATTTGAGGAAACCATCAGTCAAACGATATCGGCTAGTGAGCAGACATCTAGCTCGATCGAACAGGTCAGTGAAGCTTCACGTGAACAATCAGATGCGGTCGGAAAAGTCGCCTCTGCCATTCAAGAAGTATCGACTGGGATGCAAAATGCAGCTGTACACACGTCCGATGTTTCGGGTCACTCAATTTCAGTGACTGAAAAGGCCGAAGAGGGTGCCGCCCTTATTCAACAATTTGTGAAACAAATGAGTTCTATTAAAGAGTCTGTGAATGAACACCATTCCACAATGGCCAATGTACAAGCGCAGTTTACAGGCATTCAAGGTCTGTTAGGTCATATCCATGCCATTGCTGACCAGACGAATTTACTTGCTTTAAACGCAGCAATAGAAGCAGCAAGAGCGGGAGAACATGGAAGAGGTTTTGCAGTTGTAGCAGATGAAGTGAGGAAGCTGGCAGAAGAATCTAGTCAGCTGACAGATCAAATTAGTCAATTACTCGAGAACGTGAACAAAGATACAGAAAGGTCATCGCAATCGATGACGAAGGTTGAGCGGGATGTAGCAGAGGGTGTAAAAGTATCACAATTATCTGAACAGAGCTTCCATGAAATCTTGGAATCTATTCGTGATATTTCAATGAAAGCCGAAGAACTGTCAGCCACTGCAGAACAGATTTCTGCTAGTACAGAGGAAATTTCTCAAACGGTTGGTGTCATTGAAGAAGGTGCGAAACGAAACTCAGAAGAAACAGAGTATATGTCTGCTGCTGTTGAAGAATCATTAGCGGCAAATGAAGAAATGAAAGCCGCTGCGGAGGATTTAAAATCCTTGTCTCAATCGCTGAAAACATCGATATCATCTTTTACCATTTAATGTGCGCTGGTCTTTTTCAAGAATCAGCCGAATATATATTCATCACCTATCAAGAAACAGTTGAAGCACCGCAAAATTCGACAAATTTCAATAAATATTCACATTTTTTTTACGTTTGAGCAGGAGAAAAGGAGGGAAAAGTAGAAATAGGTTTACATATCCTTAATTTTAAAGGAGGCGTTCTTTACATGAATTACAATGTCAGAGGAGAAAACATCGACGTAACACCTGCACTAAGAGATCATGTCGAGAAAAAAATTGGAAAGCTGGAGCGTTATTTTGAGACAGATGTTGATGCTTCAGTCAACGTGAACTTGAAGTTTTACAACGATCAAGAATCTAAAGTTGAGGTTACCATTCCAATGACTGATCTAGCACTTCGAGCTGAGGTGCATAATGAGGATATGTACAATGCAGTAGACCTAGCAGCCAGTAAATTAGAACGTCAAATTAGAAAGCACAAAACAAAAGTAAACCGTAAATTCCGCGAGCAAGGTGCCAAAAAGCACTTATTTGCTGGAGGAAATGGTACGGCTGAAGTAGCAGTTCAAGATGACGAAGAGATTGATGAAACAGAAATCGTCAGACAAAAACGTTTCAACTTAAAGCCGATGGATAGCGAAGAGGCCATTCTCCAAATGAACATGTTAGGTCATAGTTTCTTCGTTTTCACAAATGCTGAGACAAATTTGACCAATGTGGTTTATCGCCGAAATGACGGTAAATATGGACTCATTGAGCCAAACGCTTAAATATCAGTTTATGCTGATTCAAAAACAACCTAAATAAAGTAAACCCGTTCCTTTCATAAGGGGCGGGTTTTTTGTGCGAAATTATGGCAAATTCTTTGGAAATGAAAGAAGGTATGGTATGATAAATGCAGGTAAATATGGACCTGTCAAACTTTTGGACATGCCGAAAAATTGCATGAAATAGAGGAGCGTTATTATATGCTTGGAATCTTAAACAAAGTGTTTGATCCTACGAAACGTACGATCAGCCGATATGAAAAAAAGGCAAATGAAATCGAAGCTCTCGCTCAAGATTTTGAAAAATTATCTGACGAGGCTTTACGAAATAAAACGATTGAATTTAAAGAAAAACTTGAAAAAGGACAATCCGTGGATGACCTGTTGGTTGAAGCATTTGCTACGGTTCGCGAGGCTTCCCGCCGCGTAACAGGAATGTTCCCATTTAAGGTGCAGCTTATGGGGGGGATCGCGCTTCACGAAGGCAACATCGCTGAAATGAAAACAGGTGAAGGGAAAACATTGACATCCACGATGCCTGTTTACTTAAATGCTCTTTCTGGAAAAGGCGTCCACATCGTGACAGTCAACGAATATTTGGCAAGCCGTGATGCGCAGGAAATGGGCAAAATTTTTGAATTCCTTGGTTTAACGGTCGGTTTAAACTTAAACAGCTTAGACAAAGATGAAAAAAGAGAAGCGTACGCCGCTGATATCACGTATTCAACAAACAATGAACTCGGCTTTGACTATTTACGAGATAACATGGTGCTCTACAAAGAGCAGATGGTTCAGAGACCACTTCATTATGCTGTGATCGATGAGGTTGACTCCATTTTAATTGATGAAGCGAGAACACCTCTTATTATTTCTGGACAAGCTGCGAAATCAACAAAGCTTTACGTACAAGCCAATGCATTTGTCCGCACTTTAAAAATTGAAGATGATTTCACGTATGATATTAAAACAAAAAGTGTGCAGCTGACTGAAAGCGGAATGACGAAAGCGGAAAAAGCATTCGGCATCGAGAACCTGTTTGATGTCAAACATGTCGCGCTCAACCATCACATCGCTCAGGCGCTGAAAGCACATGTTGCGATGCAAAAAGACGTGGATTACGTGGTAGAAGAAGGCCAAGTAGTCATCGTTGACTCCTTCACAGGACGTTTAATGAAAGGACGCCGTTATAGTGAAGGTCTGCATCAAGCCATCGAAGCAAAAGAAGGTCTTGAAGTGCAGAACGAAAGCATGACACTAGCAACAATTACGTTCCAGAACTACTTCCGTATGTATGAAAAGTTATCTGGTATGACTGGTACAGCAAAAACGGAAGAAGAAGAATTCCGTAACATTTACAACATGCAGGTTGTGTCAATCCCGACCAATCAACCAGTAGTTCGTGATGACCGACCTGATTTAATTTACCGCACAATGGATGGTAAATTTAAAGCAGTGGCTGAGGATGTTGCGCAGCGCTATATGACAGGACAGCCAGTTCTTGTCGGAACAGTAGCAGTTGAGACATCTGAGCTTATTTCTAAGCTGCTTAAAAATAAAGGCATTCCTCATCAAGTGTTAAACGCGAAAAACCATGAGCGTGAAGCACAAATTATTGAAGAGGCTGGTCAAAAAGGTGCTGTGACCATTGCGACAAACATGGCAGGACGTGGTACAGACATCAAGCTTGGCGAAGGTGTAAAAGAACTTGGAGGTCTGGCTGTTATCGGGACAGAGCGTCATGAATCACGTCGGATTGATAACCAGCTTCGCGGACGTTCTGGACGTCAAGGAGACCCAGGGATTACCCAATTCTATCTATCCATGGAAGATGAATTGATGCGCCGATTTGGTGCAGAGCGAACGATGGCAATGCTTGACCGCTTTGGCATGGATGACTCTACACCAATCCAAAGTAAAATGGTGTCTAAAGCCGTTGAATCATCGCAAAAACGTGTAGAGGGGAACAACTTTGATTCCCGTAAGCAGCTTCTGCAATATGACGATGTGCTTCGTCAACAGCGTGAAGTGATCTACAAACAGCGTTTTGAAGTCATCGATTCCGACAACTTAAAATCAATTGTCATCAATATGATCCAATCTTCAATTGAGCGTGCTGTGGGATCTTATACGCCAAAAGAAGAGCTGCCTGAAGAATGGAAACTAGATGGTCTTGTTGAATTAATCAACACGAACTATTTAGACGAAGGTGCCATCACGGTCAAAGATATCTTCGGTAAAGAAGCAGATGAAATCACAACTTTCATCATGGATCGTATTAAAGAAAAATACGATGCAAAAGAAGAAACATTTGGCGAAGAACAAATGCGTGAATTTGAAAAAGTCATCGTTCTTCGTGCGGTGGATTCGAAGTGGATGGACCATATCGATGCAATGGATCAGCTGCGTCAAGGTATTCATTTACGTGCGTATGCACAAACGAATCCGCTACGTGAATACCAAATGGAAGGATTTGCGATGTTTGAGCATATGGTTGCTTCAATTGAAGATGATGTGGCCAAGTATGTCTTGAAATCAGAAATCCAAAACAACCTAGAACGCGAAGAAGTGGTTCAAGGTCAAACAACGGCTCATCAGCCACAAGAGGGCGATGAGGAGAAGACAGTGAAGAAAAAGCCGGTACGTAAAGTCGTAGACATTGGACGAAACTCTCCATGTCACTGCGGAAGCGGCAAGAAATATAAAAATTGTCATGGGAAGACAGAATAAGTAATGGAAAGAGGTGAAAACCTCTTTCTATTCATGTCAGCCCCCATACATCTATGAGGTGAAGGATATGGAATTAGTAGAAATTAGACAAGAGCTTGAAAATATGGCTAGCAGGCTAGCTGATTTTAGGGGGTCTCTTTGACTTAGAAACAAAAGAAGCCAAAATCGCAGAGCTTGAAGCGACGATGTCAGAGGCTGATTTTTGGAATGATCAGCAAAAGGCTCAAGGCGTTATCAATGAAGCCAATGCACTGAAGGATTCTGTGAATTCCTATCATGAGCTCAGTGAATCGCATGAAGAGCTGCAAATGACGCATGACTTATTAAAGGAAGATTATGACGAAGAGCTTCATGCAGAGCTTGAAAAAGAGCTGAAGAACTTAACGAAGCAATTTAACGAATTTGAGCTGCAGCTTCTCTTAAGCGAACCTTATGATAAAAACAATGCCATTCTGGAGCTTCACCCAGGTGCAGGCGGTACCGAATCACAGGACTGGGGTTCAATGCTTTTGAGAATGTACACTCGCTGGGCAGAGCGCAGAGGCTTTAAGGTTGAAACGCTTGATTACCTTCCAGGTGATGAGGCAGGAATTAAGTCGGTGACATTGCTGATCAAAGGGCATAATGCGTACGGTTATTTAAAAGCAGAAAAAGGTGTCCATCGTTTGGTCCGTATTTCTCCTTTTGATTCATCTGGCCGTAGACATACATCCTTCGTTTCATGTGATGTTATGCCGGAATTCAATGAAGAAATTGATATTGATATTCGCACAGAGGATATCAAGGTAGATACGTATCGTGCAAGCGGTGCAGGCGGACAGCACGTTAATACGACGGACTCTGCTGTTCGTATTACACACATTCCAACCAATGTCGTCGTGACGTGCCAAACAGAAAGATCACAAATCAAAAACAGAGAACGTGCGATGAAAATGTTGAAATCGAAACTTTATCAAAAACGGATCGAAGAACAGCAGGCAGAATTGGATGAAATCAGAGGAGAGCAGAAAGAAATTGGCTGGGGCAGCCAGATTCGCTCTTATGTATTCCACCCTTATTCTCTTGTGAAAGACCATCGAACCAATACGGAGATGGGAAATGTTCAAGCGGTGATGGATGGAGATTTAGATTCATTTATCGATGCATACCTACGTTCGAAATTATCATAAAAACTCGGCTTCTTGCCGGGTTTTTTTAATTGTGAGAAAATATAATGAATATAAAGGAATACTTACGACATACTGATTCTATATCCTTTGTATGATGAAATTAGCAAATAAAGGGGGAAATATTTTGGGATTAACACCATTGCAAGAAACGTGGGATTTAGATGCCTTTTTTAAAGGAGGCAGTTCTTCACCAGAATTTAAGACATACCTGCAAACCATTCAGCAGCTATTAGATGAATTACGACAAAAGGTGGATGCCTTTTCAAAAGAAGATACACACATTGAAAGCAAATTAACGTCTGTCCTTGACACGTATGAAACTACATATAAAAAATTGTCTCAAGCAGGTTCATTTGTATCCTGCCTCCAAGCTCAAAATACGAAGGATATGAAAGCAGGCAGCCTTCGAGGTACGATTGCCAAGCTAGAAGCGGATTTAGGAACCATCCTTGCACTGTTTGATCAAGCGCTTGCTGCTATTCCTGCAAACAAGTGGGAAGAACTGATGAATTCAGCAGCCTTTTCAGATGTCCGCTACATATTAAATGAGCGAAGAGACCGTGTGAAGGATCAATTACCTGTTGAACAAGAAACACTGATCCAAAAGCTGGCTGTAGATGGGTACCATGCGTGGGATGAGCTTTATTCCAGCTTAGTGAATAAAATTACCATTCCGTTTGAACAGCATGGTGAAACGCAGATGATCTCTGTAGGCCAAGCGGAAAATGCTATGGATGATTCAGATCGTGAAGTCAGAAAAGCCGTTTACCACAACCTAGAGCATGCATGGACGCAGGATGAACATTTATTTGCAAGTACGCTCAACCACCTAGCTGGTTTTCGTTTGCAAGTGTATGAAGCAAGAGGCTGGGATCACATTTTAAAAGAGCCGCTTGAAATTTGCCGTATGAAACAAGAAACCCTTGATACAATGTGGTCTGTGATTGATGAACATAAGCAGCCATTCATTGATTATTTACACCGAAAAGCTGAGATGCTTGGAGTGGATAAGCTGAGCTGGTTCGATGTTGGGGCTCCTATCGGCAGTGAGACCAAAATCTATCCTTATCAAGAAGCAGCTGCTTTTATTGTGAAACATTTCGCTGGATTTGGAGAAGAGCTCGCTGCTTTTACAGAAAAAGCCTTTAACGAACGCTGGGTAGAAGCTGAGGACCGTCCAAACAAACGGGTAGGCGGCTTTTGTACAAATTTCCCTGACAGCGGAGAATCACGCATTTTTATGACCTTCTCAGGAAGTCCATCCAATGTGGCGACACTAGCGCATGAGCTTGGTCATTCATTCCATCAGGACGTGATGCAGGATGTTCGCATTCTGAATCGCAAATACGCAATGAATGTAGCTGAAACAGCGTCCACCTTCGCAGAAATGATTGTAGCTGATGCTTCATTAAAAGAAGCGGCAAATGAAGAGGAGCGTCTCAGCTTGTTAGAGGATAAGCTGCAGCGCAGTGTAGCATTCTTCATGAACATTCAATCTCGTTTCTTATTTGAACAGCGATTTTATGAAGAGCGTAAACAAGGAGAAGTGCCGGCTGACCGATTGAATGAATTGATGGTCGAAGCGCAGAAGGAAGCGTTTGGTGACTCATTAGATGAATACCATCCTCATTTCTGGGCGTCTAAGCTGCATTTCCATATCACGAATGTTCCATTTTATAATTTCCCATACACCTTTGGATACATGTTCTCGTTAGGAATTTATGCAAAAGCATTGCAGGCTGGTACATCGTTTGAAGAGAAATACATTGCATTATTAAAAGATACTGCTTCAATGACAGTGGAAGATTTAGCTAAAAAGCATCTAGGCGTTGACCTTACCCAAAAAGCATTTTGGGAAGAAGCCATTCGTTTGGCTGTAGCAGATGCTGAAGAATTTTTAGAAGTGACGAAAAAATAAAAGTGAAAAGCTCCCGTTATGGGAGCTTTTTTGCTGGCTTCAGCCAATCCAGCATTGTCTGAATGAGATCATTTTGCTGCGACAGGGCTGGAATGTCCGCCGGCTGATCCCCTTTTTGTTTGCCATACATGCCAAATTGCGCATGATTCCCGCCTTTTATTTCATAATAAACGGTTTGAGACGGCAGATTTGCTTTCGATTTCTTGATTTTCTCTTGTGTTGCCAGCCCATCCTTTTCACCTGAAATAGAGAGGACTTTTAGTGACGATTGTTTCAGGTCATCTGATGCTGGATAAGATGCTAGGAAAAAGAGTCCATCTAGCTTGCTCTGATTTTTTTCTGCAAACATAGCGGCAGCTGCCCCGCCAAGTGAATGTCCGCCAATATACCAGTGTTTGATCGTTTGATGATCTTTGATGATGTCCTGCGCTTTGTTTGGATTGAAGATCGCAAAGGAAAATGGCATGTCAGGGATAAAGACAGAGTAGCCTTTTTTCATCAGCGTATCCCCAATATAGGCATACGCAAGTGGTTCCACCTTTGCCCCAGGATAGAGAATGATGCCAGTATCACTTTTTGATGCTTCAAAATTATAAACATTGTTTTTATGTTCCACTTGCTCCATGTTCACCTGTTTTTTTAATGCTTCTGATGGTCCGTATGTAAAGCGGCTCCATATATAGAAAGCACCAAAAGCTAAGATGATCAGTGCAAGTAATGTCATACCTGTTATCTTCAGTATTTTCTTCATCGCATGCCCCTTCTTTCTCATGTACATATTAAATATACCATCATTTACTCCTATGCCAACTGGCAAGTACGCTGATCCGTCTGTGTGATAAAGTGTTAATCCATTAGCACTGCATTTGGCTGTTATTTACAATCGTTTTAAGAGGGCTTAAAATAGGTGTGCATTCAGAAGTAACGGAGGAAGAAAGACATGAAGCAGGGATATTCACAATTTTGGATTGAAGTGAAAAATTATTTGTTCATTTTAATCGGATCTGCCATTGTGGCGATTGGATTTAATACGTTATTATTGCCGAATCAGATTGCAGCAGGCGGTGTGAGCGGAATTAGTACCATTATGCAGTCATTCGGCTTTGAAGCAGCGTATGTGCAATGGGGGCTCAATATTCCGCTGTTTATCGCTGGCTTTTATTTATTAGGCGGTACATTTGGAGTGAAAACACTCGTTGGCTCGATTTTTTTACCTTTCATGGTGTTTGTCACACGACATATTGCACCTGTCACACACGAAGCGCTGCTGGCAGCTATTTTTGGCGGTGTGGTCATTGGAATCGGTATAGGGCTCGTGTTCCTTGGGAATGGATCAACAGGTGGAACGGCACTCGCTGCCAAAATCATTAATAAGTACACCGGACTCACGCTAGGCACTTGCTTAGCGATGATGGATGGTTTGATTGTTCTGGCTGCAATGACGGTCTTTGGAATCGAAGAGGGGCTATACGCGGTCATTGGTGTGTTTATTTCGAGTAAAACGATTGATGTGGTACAGGCTGGCTTCAGTCATTCGAAAATGGCGATGATCATTACCGGGCATGAAGATGAGGTCAGACAGGCAGTTTTTGACCAAATTGACCGCGGTGTGACGAAGATCTCAGCAGTCGGAGGATATACCGATCATGACCGCCCAATTTTGATGTGTGTCGTTGGGCAGTCACAATTCACAAAGTTGAAACAAGTGGTGAAAGCAATCGATGCATCAGCATTTGTCATTGTAATGGATGCAAAAGAGGTGCTTGGTGAGGGTTTTAAAAGGGCATAAACAAGGATATAATAGCGTTGACCAAATGATCGTAAGGGAGGGAAATAGATGAAAAAAAGCGGATTAACGATGCTATTTGCAGCAATGCTTCTTGTTCTGGCGGCTTGTGGAGGAAATTCAAGCAGCAGCGAAAAAGAAGGCAGCAAAAGTGCTTCATCTGTGAGCAGTGGTGAGGAGATCTATCAGCAAAACTGTATTGGCTGTCATGGGAAAGACCTATCTGGCGGAGGCGGACCAAGCCTGAAAGAAGTAGGGAAGAAATATAATGAAAGCCAAATCGCAGATATTGCGCAAAACGGTAAAGGCTCTATGCCAAGCGGAATGGTAGATGAGAAGCAAGCAAAAGAAGTAGCAAAATGGCTTGCAGAGAAAAAATAAAACCTTTGTCTAATCGACAAGGTTTTTTTGTTTTTTATATGTAGAAAAAGACTTTTGGATAGTATGAAAACGCATTATATTAAATTTTTATTTAAAAAATAAGGGTATAAAGGCATGTTTTTCGGTTTTGATTGTTCTATTTACCTTTTATTTATAAGTTTTGAAATATAAATGTAATACCATTGCGTCGATTCATGACGTATAATTGGAGTTGTTGAAAATGAGACGATTCAATTTTTTCATCTTTTTGGATGAAAAGGACATAAATTGCTAGTAAGTATCGAAGGGTATGTGCGTAACCATACATAACGTTTTTTGACGAGAAGTGTCAAAACATCATGATAAGCTGTTAGTCAGCGAATAAGAAAAGATTAGGTGATTACATGATTCAAATGAAGGAAGTCTACAAGATCTATCCTAATGGCGTAAAGGCGATCAATGGAATCAATGTCTCTATCCATCCAGGAGAGTTTGTGTATGTTGTTGGTCCCAGTGGTGCTGGTAAATCCACTTTCATCAAAATGATGTATCGTGAAGAGAAGCCAACCAAAGGGCAAATCTTAATTAATAACAAAGATTTAGGTTCAATGAAGGAAAAAGAAATTCCTTACGTAAGAAGAGAAATTGGCGTAGTATTCCAAGATTTCAAGCTGCTTCCAACTCTTACAGTGTTTGAGAACGTTGCATTTGCTCTTGAAGTGATTGGTGAACAGCCTCATATCATTAAGAAAAAAGTGCTTGACGTTCTCGATCTAGTCCAGCTAAAGCACAGAGCGCGCCAATTTCCTGACCAGCTGTCCGGCGGTGAACAGCAGCGGGTATCTATCGCTCGGTCGATCGTCAATAGCCCTGAGGTCGTCATTGCAGATGAGCCGACAGGAAACCTTGATCCAGACACTTCCTGGGAAATCATGAAGACGCTCGAAGAGATTAATAACCGCGGAACAACAGTGGTTATGGCGACACACAACAAAGAAATTGTAAACACCATGAAGAAACGCGTCATCGCAATCGAAGATGGAATGATTGTGCGTGACGAAGCAAGAGGGGAGTACGGAATTTATGATTAAAACTCTCTCGCGGCATTTACGTGAGAGCTTCCGTTCACTAGGAAGAAACACGTGGATGACTTTTGCATCAATTAGTGCGGTTACTGTCACATTGATTTTAGTTGGGGTTTTCCTTGTGATTATGCTCAACTTGAATAACATGGCATCGAACGCTGAAAAAGAAGTAGAAGTAAAAGTATTAATCGAATTAACGGCGAATCAAAAGCAGCAGGATGAATTAAAAGCAGAAATTGAAAAGATTCCTGAAATCAGTAATGTGAAGTACTCATCTAAGGATGACGAACTGAAAGCTTTGATTAAAAGCTTCGGAGAAAATGGACAATCCATGGGACTTGTTGATCAAGAAAATCCATTAAACGATGCGTTCATTGTGAAAACAACAGATCCTCACGATACACCAAAAGTAGCGAAGAAATTAGAAAACCTAAAGGGTACATATAAAGTAACCTATGGGAAAGAAGAGGTCAGCCGACTCTTTAATGTAGTCGGAGTAGCGCGTAATGTCGGCATTGTGCTCATTATTGGGCTGTTATTTACAGCTATGTTCTTAATCTCCAATACGATCAAAATTACGATCTTTGCTAGACGTAAAGAAATTGAGATTATGAAGCTGGTAGGTGCAACGAACTGGTTTATCCGCTGGCCATTCTTCATTGAAGGATTATTGCTTGGTGTATTTGGCTCCATTATACCTATTGCTCTATTGCTTGGCACGTATCAATATGCAGTGGGCTGGGTCGCACCGAGAGTACAGGGCTCATTTATTTCAATGCTTCCATACAACCCATTTGTCTATCAAGTATCACTGATCCTGCTAGTGATCGGTGCAATCATTGGGGTATGGGGAAGCTTAACGTCTATCCGTAAATTCTTAAAAGTATAAATATATTTTGATGGCAGCATTCGAGGATTCTATAGAAGATGTGACCGGTTGATCCGATTCATCCGGTCGGCTCTTCATGTCGACAGTTGTCATGGGAGGGGAATATCGTTTTGAAAAGAAAGCTAATGATGGCTGGAATGGCAGCGTTTATTGGAACAACGTGGCTATACATTCCAGGGAACGAGAATCGTGCATTCGCATACGAAGACCTAGATCAAAAACGTCAACAAATCGAAGAGAAAACATCGAAGACTGAATCAAACTTGAAGAAGAAGAAGTCAGAGCTGGCAAAGCTTGAAAAGAAAGAATCAAAGCTCAAGAAAGAAATTGAACAAATTGACCAAAAGGTAAGTACTGCAACTGAAAAAGTCGCTGAAAAAGAGAAAGAAGTTAAAAAAACGAAGCAAGAGATCAAACAGCTGAAAAAAGACATTCAAGTCATCAATGAGCGAATTGAAAAAAGAAAAGCCATTTTCAAAGACCGAATTCGTTCTATGCAAAAAAGCGGCGGTACGATCAACTATTTAGATGTGCTGCTAGGTGCTCGCAGCTTTAGTGATTTTGTCGGTCGTGTTGGGGCTGTCACAACGATTGTCGAAGCAGACAAAGACATGATTACAGAACATGAAAATGATTTAAAGCTGGTGGAGCAAAAAGAAGCAGAGCTAAATAATCAGCTAAGTGGACTTGAAACATCTCTGAAAGAGTTAGAAGCACTGAAAAAAGATTTATCTAAGAAGCACAAAGAAAAAGAACACATTTTAGGTGATGTGACAGATAAAAAAAATCATGCACATGATGAACTAGGTAAGCTTGAGAATGAACAAGAAATTCTTGCGAACCAAAAAGCGGCTGTGAAGTCTGAGGAAGCACACCGTCAAAAGGAAGAAGCGGCGAAAGCAAAACAAGCAGCTGAAAAAAATGCACCTGCACCTCGTAGCGGCGGATCAGATCAAGTATCTGATACACCAGCAAGCAGCTCAGGCTTTATTAAACCAGCTGCAGGGCGTTTCTCATCTGGCTTTGGCGGACGTTCTGGCGGAAACCACTTCGGATTAGATATTGCAGCAAAAGGCACAGTTCCTGTCTATGCAGCAGCATCTGGAACCGTCACAAACTCAAGCTACTCATCGAGCTACGGAAATGTTGTGTTCATTACGCACAATATCAATGGACAGACATATCAAACTGTATACGCCCACCTGTCTACAAGAAGTGTGTCAACAGGACAGAGAGTTGAACAAGGACAATTCCTTGGCTATATGGGAAATACCGGCCAATCGCATGGTCAGCATCTTCATTTTGAAATTCATAAAGGATTATGGAATGGCGCGAAATCAAATGCAGTCAATCCAGCGCAATATATCCGCTAATCAAAAAGCCGATAACATGACGTTATCGGCTTTTTTTGTCTAGATAGAATTAAAATAACAGCAGTAACCCGGCAATAATAGGTGTTAACAGAACAGCTGATTTCAATAAGAGCTTCGGTGCAAGGCGTGTGAATTTCGCGCCTATAAATGCGCCTAAGACGGTTCCAATTAATATTTGGATCAGCAAGATAAAATCAACATAGCCCTCTGAAATATATCCAATTCCACCACCGATGGAAATCGGAATAATGACAAGCATCGTCGTGCCAACAGCTTGCCGAATCGACAGCTTCAGTAAAATCAAAAGTCCTACTTGAATAAACGGTGCAGACCCGATACCAAACATGCCTGACAGCATTCCAGACACAAGGCCTAAAATAATGCCTCTTGTCATCAGCTGGCGTGAAGAAAGCGGCTGCTGCTCAGCCTCTTCATTAAGAACAAATAGTTTGATCATCATAAAAACAGCGGATAAAAAAAGCATCCCTGCTGTTAAATAGTGCAGACTCTCTTCTGGAATAAAAGGAGCGACCTTAGCCCCGGCAAAAGAAGCAATACAAGCCAGAGCCCCGACAATCAAACCAGATTTCAACTGAATGTTCCCTTCCCTGTAGTGGCTATATGCACCTGATAGTGTCGTAAATGCCATAGCGGCTAATGACGTCCCGAGTGCTGTATGGATAGGGATATCAAAAATTAATGTAAGCAATGCGATGACAAATCCCGCCCCGCCTGCTCCTACAAAACCTAATAAAATTCCTAATAAAAGCATCGTCAAGATAATATACATAGCGAAGACTCCTTCTCAATCATAACAAAATAAAAATTACACCTAATAAAATGATTCGTCAAGCCTTCACGGGAGAATGTCTTTACATGAAATCCCTTCTTCTGGCATATAATAACTCAGGTCATCAGGAAGAGTTGAAGAAGGAGGCCAAATATGAAAAAACAAATCGCATCTATTATGGCAAGTGTCGTTCTCTTAATAAGTGCAGGTGTGATGACGCATAAAGAAGGAACTCATGCGGAGTCACCGCAAGCAGCTGCTGCAATGGCTGGACAAGCTCAATCAAGTGATAAGGCGAAAGAGAATGGGATGGAAAAGATCGAGAAAGCCTATGACCTTATTTCGAATGAATATGTAGAGGAAGTGGATCGGCAAAAGCTACTTGAAGGCGCGATCCAAGGAATGCTTTCGACGTTAAACGATCCATATTCAGTATACATGGACAAGCAAACCGCAAAGCAATTTTCTGATTCGCTTGATTCTTCCTTTGAGGGAATTGGGGCAGAAGTGGGGATGGATGAAGGAAAAATCATTATCGTCTCAGCCTTTAAAAAATCCCCTGCGGCAAAAGCGGGTCTAAAGCCGAAAGATGAAGTCATCAGCATTGACGGTGAACCGATGAAAGAAAAAAGCTTAAACGATGCTGTGCTGAAAATAAGAGGGAAAAAAGGAACGTCTGTCGCCTTAACAATCAAACGAAATGGGATTGAAAAAGAGCTAACGTTCCATATCAAACGAGAGGAAATCCCGCTGGAAACAGTGACTTCCTCTGTAAAAGAGGTCAATGGGCATAAAACAGGCTATATTGCGATCTCCAGCTTCTCTGAAGATACGGCGAAGGATTTCACGTCAAGCCTGAAACAGCTCGAGAAAAAGGGCATAGAAGGCCTTGTACTGGATGTGAGAGGAAACCCTGGCGGCTATCTGCAAAGTGTGGAAGATATTTTGAAGCATTTTATTACGAAGGATCAGCCCTATATTCAAATCGCAGAACGGAATGGCGACCGGAAGCGATATTTTTCAAAACTGAAAGAACAAAAGCCTTACCCAGTCAACGTCTTAATTGATAAAGGCAGTGCTTCCGCTTCGGAAATACTTGCTGGAGCCATGAAAGAAGCCGGAAAGTATGAAGTCGTCGGTGATGTCTCCTTTGGAAAAGGAACTGTGCAGCAGGCGGTTCCGATGGGAGATGGAAGTAATATTAAATTAACGCTGTATAAATGGCTCACCCCAAAAGGCAATTGGATTCACAAAAAAGGCGTCGTACCGACAATTGCAATTCATCAGCCAGATTACTTTACCGCAGGTCCGCTTCAGCTAAAAGAACCGCTTCAGCTTGATATGAACAATGAGGAAGTGAGACAAGCCCAGACGCTGTTAAAGGGATTGTCATTTGACCCTGGCAGAGTAGATGGATACTTTGATGAAGAAACGAAAAAGGCCGTACTTGCCTTCCAAAGCACATACAATCTCGATAAATCAGGTGTCATTGATTTGAAAACAGCGGAAATGATGAACAAAATGGTGGATGAAGTGAAATCATACGAAAAAAATGACCTTCAATTACAGACTGCACTAAAAGCACTATATCTTAAAAAATAAAGAGGCGAATAATAGCCTCTTTTTTTTGGTTCATAAGTGTCATGAACATGTAATAATTTATGATTAAAAATAAATTATATCGAGAAATATATTCATTTATTTTACAAAAAACATAACATTCCTTCGATTTTACCCGATAACATATGTATATAAGAGACTTTCTGTTGATTTAAACATGTCATGAAAATGAAACTTTTGAAAGTTGTATGTTACATAAATAATTCTTACAATAAAAAGTAGCACTCATTTTAAATATTTTATTTTTTGCGGATATTCAGCTTGAGCATTAAGCTGTACCGAGGTTTGCGCTTTTCTTAAAAGAACTAGTAAATGGGGGTACACAATTGAAAAGGGCAAGTATTGTGAGAGAGAAAAAATATTACGAGTTGGTAGAGGAACTTAAGAGTCGTTCGAAAGATGTGACGTTTTCCGCTACAAAGGCATTAAGTCTGCTCATGCTGTTAAGCAGGTACTTGGTCAATTACACAACGGTAGAATCAGTCGACGAAATCGATGAAGACTGTGCTGAGATATACTTCAATTATTTAATGGATAATCATAAGAGACTTGGTATAAACTTAACCGACATCAAGAGGTCGATGCAGCTGCTCGGCGGCATACTAGATGTAGATGTCAATCACTACTTAAAAGATTTTTCACTGTCGAATGTCACACTTTGGATGAATCAGGAGAAATAAACCTGATGTCAAGCATCGATTTATTTGATAGAATAAGAGAAAATGCTTGACTTGGGCGGTGAACGATAATGAGCTCGGAGTGGATGGGAGCCGGATTAAAAGCGGTCGGTCTGTTTTTAATCCATCCTCTTTTTTATTTCATGATATTAATCAGCCTATTGCATGGCTACATCCGCGTAAAGCGGGAGAGAAAAGCGTTTCAAACAAGAATAGAAGATGTATACGATGAACTTAAATTTACATATTCAAAGGGATGGATTCTAGGGATATGCCTATCCGTCATTTCAGTAGGCTTAGGGATTGCCCTCCCCCCTGGATTCATCGTGCTGATTGCAGCGATGACCATCGTTTTCTCTTTATTCTTTAAGGCGAGTGCGCTTTCGTCTGCATACACACTCGGTTTCAGTTTTATTGCGGCACTTGGACTGATGCATTTCCAAGTGAGTCATTCTTGGCTGCCGCAGCTCTCAATGATGAATGCATCAGCCGTTGTCATTCTGCTAGGACTTTTATTAATGACCGAGGGGATCCTAGCCTATCGAACGGCGCATTTACGTACATCGCCTGCTATGGTGATGAGTGCGAGAGGACTTTTAATTGGTCAGCAGCGGGCAAACCGTCTGTGGCTTTTACCGCTTGTTTTGCTGATGCCAGCAGGTGAATTCACTTCTTCTCTGCCATGGTGGCCGGTGCTTCAAGTGCATGATCAAAGCTTTTCATTTATTTTGATTCCTTATATCATCGGATTCGGTCAGAGAATTCAAGGCTCACTGCCAATTGTTAGTATTCAAATTACAGCGCGGCGTATTCTCATGCTCGGACTCGCTGTCGCCTTATTAGGTGCTGCAAGTATTTGGTTTGAACCGATTGCTTGGGGAGCTGTATTGATTGCGGTGATAGGAAGAGCCTTTCTCTCATGGAAGCAGAGGGTCAATGACAATGCTGCCCCGTTCTACTTCTCTAAGCGTAATCAAGGGCTGATGGTGCTAGGAATTATTCCAAATACACCAGCGGCTGATTTAAAGCTTGAGATCGGAGAGGTCATTACAAAAGTGAATGGAATTGAGGTAAAAACCGTTTCGGAATTTTATGAAGCCCTTCAAACCAATCGTGCTCTAACAAAGCTCGAGATCATTGGCTTAAATGGTCAGACAAGATTTGAGAAACGGGCTTCTTATGAAGGGGAGCATCATCAGCTTGGCATCCTGTTTGTAAAGGATGATCCACAGCAAGAACCAACGGCAATTTCATCTTAAAAAAAGCTGCTAGAGATGGCAGCTTTTTTCTTTTGGGCGCGCTTCTTTCCCGTAGGATTCGCCCCATTCACGCATGGCGAAGATGATAGGCTTTAAGGTATTTCCGAGAGAAGTGAGTGAATATTCGACACGAGGGGGGACCTCCTCATAGACTTCTCTATGAACAACGCCGTCTTGTTCAAGCTCACGCAATTGCAGTGTGAGGACACGCTGAGAAATTCTTGGCAGAAGCCGGCGCAATTCATTGTAGCGTTTTGGTCCGCAAGTCAAATGATAAAGGATCACTCCTTTCCATTTCCCTCCGATGACACTTGTCGTCACTGAAACGGGACAGCCATGATTGACAATACTGACTGGATTGGATGGTGCACTCATCTTAAGACTCCTTTCTAAGGCAAATTTGGTGATATACGAACAAGATGGTAACTAACGAACAAAAATGTGCGTACTTGAATCACCCGAAGCTTTTCTTATACCATATAGATATCACATCACACATTCGGGCTGTTTGTTTTCTTATCATAACAATTTCTATATGTGAATGGAAAGAAATTGGATTGATGAAACACACACCCTAATTGGTTAATAGAAAGGATGAATACAATGCGAGACAAAGAACAATTAAAAAAAGAAATCATTGAGGCGTATGAGTTCCGCCATGCGACAAAAGAGTTTGATCCAGCGAAAAAAATATCAGAGGATGATTTTGCGTTTATTTTAGAAACAGGAAGACTTTCCCCAAGCTCTGTAGGGTTTGAGCCTTGGAAGTTCCTCGTGGTTCAAAATGAAGCATTTAGAGAAAAATTAAAAGAGTATACATGGGGAGCGCAAAAGCAGCTTCCGACTGCGAGCCATTTTGTGATCATCTTGGCAAGAACAGATGCCCGTTATGATTCAGCATATGCAGAATACATCAACAAGCAAATCAAAGGAATGACAGACGAAACGTTCGAGATGGTGAAGGGACGCTACCAAGAATTCCAAGAGAATGATCTTCATTTGTTAGAAAATGAACGTACGCTCTTTGATTGGGCTTCAAAACAAACGTATATTGCCCTTGGAAACATGATGACAGCCGCTGCGCAAATTGGTATTGATTCATGTCCAGTCGAGGGATTCAGCTACGATGAGATTCATCGCATTCTAGATGAAGAAGGGCTGCTTGAGGATGGTCAGTATGATATTTCTGTCATGGCAGCCTTTGGTTATCGTGTGACCGAGCCGAAGCGCGGCAAAACGCGCCGTCCGATGGATGAAGTAGCTGTTTGGATTCGTTAAAAGAGAATGTCTGAAAAAGGATGTTGACAATTGCGTGGTTAGTCAGTATATTTAAAAAATAAAATCTTTGATGAATATACAAATTGACTATAAACGCTTTGACTTGAGAATAGTAGATGAACATCCGTTTTTTAAGAGAGCTGCGGGTTGGTGCAACGCAGTAAAACGAATCATTGAACTCGCTCAAAGAGCGGTAAGACTGAATGAATAGTAAGTCTTTACGTGTGACCTCCGTTAACGGGTTTTAAGTTGGATTCAGCTAGGGTTGAATCAATTAGAGTGGTAACGCGGTTGCAAGGTCAGTCGTCTCTTCAGGAGATGACTGGCCTTTTTATATGCTTTTATCTTATATTTGTCTGAAGATTCAAATTTAAAGGAGCTAAAGAAAATGGAAAAGGAACATGTGCAGTTAAAACGAACAATGACGTCAAGGCATATTATGATGCTCGCACTTGGCGGTGCAATTGGTGCTGGTCTTTTTAAAGGAAGCAGCTCTGCTATTGATATCGCAGGTCCTGCTGTCATTTTGGCATATATGATTGGTGGTCTTATTTTATTATTTATTATGCAAGGACTTGCTGAAATGACGGTTGCACGACCTGGTGCAAGAACATTTCGTGATTTAATTGAACCTGTGTTAGGCAAATATCCGGCCTATTTCTTAGATTGGATATACTGGAAAATGTGGGTGCTGAACATTGCAGCAGAAGCGATCGTGTCTGCGATCTTTATTCAGTACTGGTTCCCACAGGTGCCGATTTGGACACTTGTGTTAATCATTTCACTAGTTGTGACATTGATCAATGTATGTTCTGTTAAAATGTTTGCTGAGACAGAGTACTGGTTAGCCTCTATTAAAATTGCTGTTATTATTTTATTTATTATTATTGGGTTAACCATGTTGTTTGTCTCATTCGGACAGCATGCAGCACCGGGATTATCCAACTTAACCGGTCACGGAGGATTTTTCCCGAATGGAACGGGCGGCTTAATTGCGGCCATGCTTGTTGTGGTGTATTCATATGGCGGGACTGAAATGATTGGGGTCACATTAGCAGAAACAAAAAACCCTGAAAAAGTCATCCCAAAGGCCATTCAAAGTACATTTGTACGAATCATTGGTTTCTATGTACTGCCGTTCTTCATCATCGTCAGTTTGATTCCTTGGAATCAAGTAAACAATGAGCAAGTGAGTCCATTCGTCACCGTGTTTGCAACAATTGGCGTGCCATACGCAAGTGATATCATGAACGGTATCATTTTACTAGCGATCTTGTCTTCTATGAACTCTGGACTGTACGCATCCTCAAGGGTACTTTATACGCAAGCGATGGATGGACGAGTATGGAAGGGCTTTTCAAAGCTATCAAAACAGCAGGTGCCTGTTAGAGCAATCCTAGTGTGTACATCTACATTGTATGCCGCTGTATTGATTTCTCTTTTTGTAGGCAGTCAAACTTTTAATTATTTAATGGGATCTTTAAGCTATACGGTCTTATTCATCTGGTTTATTATTGCTGTCGGGCATTTGAAATCTCGAAGTGTAGCAGAACCAGGAGGATATCGTGTGAAGCTGTATCCTTTTACAACATGGTTTTCTGTGATTGCGATCATTGCCATTTTCATCGGCGTTGTGTCAACAACTCCAATTGTCCAAACAATGGTCACAATGGGCATTTATCTGATTATTACTCTTTCTTTCTTCATTAACAGAAAGCGGTTTGAAACAGCTGCTTAATACAAAAAGCGTGCGGGACCTTGAAAGAGGTCTCACACGCTTTTTTAATGCTGTTTGTATTGCTTGAAATGAACAGGGGGTTGAACAGGATGTGGCTTTGATTGAAGCCCGTAACTCTCTCTTATGATGTAAAGTGGTCGATCTTTTGCCTCGTCGTAGATTCGGCCGATGTATTCCCCAATCATTCCCAGCATAAAGAGGATAATGCCGCTAAAGAACAGCTGTATGACAATTAATGAACTCCATCCTGTAATGGTGCTGTTTGTAAAAAGCTTTAAGTAAAGTACAAGAAACATTGAAATGAATCCGATAGCGGAAAGGGCAATTCCTGCTAAACTCGCTAGCTTCAAAGGTTTATAGGAAAAGGAAGTGATTCCATCCATCGAGAGCTTAAGCATCTTTTTGAGCGGATATTTTGTTTCTCCTGCTAGACGTTCATCTCGAACGTACTCTACTGCAATTTGTTTGAAACCTACCCAGCTGACTAGGCCGCGAACAAATGGATTTTTTTCTCGTATTTTTCTCATTTCATGGCACACTCTACGATCTATTAACCTGAAGTCACCGGTGTCAATTGGGATATCTACTTCGGTGATCTGACGTAAAACGCGATAGAAAAGAGAAGCGGTTTGCTTTTTGAAAAAAGTTTCACCTTTTCGTTTGGTGCGCACGGCGTATACGACTTCATAGCCTTCTTTCCATTTTGCGATCATCTCTAATATCAATTCAGGCGGATCTTGTAGGTCTGCATCTATCACGATGACAGCTTCACCCTTTGCATAATCCATCCCAGCTGTAATTGCAATTTGGTGTCCGAAGTTACGTGAGAAATCAATGAGTCTTACATTCGGATCGTTTTGGGAATACCCTTTAATTAGTTCAGCTGTTCGATCCATACTACCGTCATTGACGAAGAGAAGCTCGTATGCTTCTCCCGTCGAATCCATGACTGTTTTCAGTCGCTGATAGGATTCATGGATCACAAGTTCTTCATTATAGACTGGGACTACAATAGAATATCGTATGTTCTTTTCCATCAGTCATCGTTCCTCCCTTTTAATAGATGAATTAATCAACGGATAGTTCATAAAGAGTGCCGCTCTCCATTCCGCCCATTGGTCCATTTGACTGATCATTTTGTTCTGATTGTTGGCTGTCTGTTTGCTGGTTCGTTTTGGATGTAGAGCTGTTCTGCCATTTAGAAGCAGATACTTCTTTGCCATTTTTTTGAATCCAAGTTAGAATGTCAGAACTGCCGCCTCTCATACCAGTAAGATAGAAATATTTGATTTTGCCGTCTTTGACGAGCTGTTTGAATTCACTAAGCGTGAGAATGTTATCAGATCCACTAAATCCACCTAATGCCATAACAGCTTTTCCTGTTTTAATAATGTAAGGTGAAGCAGTGGTTGCATCTGTTGTTCCGAATAGGAACTCTTCTCCCGTATTGTTTTTCTCAAGATAGCTGATCAACTTTTCATTGACTTGTGAACTCATGCTGCCACTTGAAGTGGCAAGCTGAGGCCCAGCCTCTGGAAGCATACTGTTTCCTCCATAAAGAAGAGGTGTACTTGCCCAGTATAGTGGTGCAATCAGCATGCCAAGGATGGCGATGAGAGACACGAATTGTTTTCGTTTTTCTTTTCCTTTTATCAAAAGTAGAGAAAGGATTGTTCCAACACCAATGATACCGACTGCAATGCTTAGCCCAAGACCGATCGTGCTTGTAAAGGTGGATAGGATAAAGATTTCAAATGCTGTTGTAACGAATATCGCAATTGGAAGCAGCCATTTTTTTAACCCAGTTCCTGTTTGAAATAATTGTGTCATAGAAACCCATCCGGCTCCTGCTAATACAGCAATAGGCGGTGCCAGCATGATCAAATAATAATGATGGAAAAATCCTGCTACACTGAAAAATGCAGCAACAGGTATAAGCCAAGCTAACCAAAATAGAGTTTCTTTTTGTTTTGTATTGAGACGTCTTCTTTCAAAGGCAGTCGAGAAGAAGATACCAATCGCACCGAAGATTGCAAATGGAAGCAGCCAGCTGATTTGATCGGATAGTTCAGATTGGAATAAACGTAGCGGTCCCTTGGTTCCTGTACCAAACATGCCGGAGCCATTTCCCATTTTTCCGCCCACGCCATTTGGCGGTCCATCACCATTACCGCCTAAAGGCATATCAGGTGGTGTTGTGCCGTTTGCTCTGCTTGGTGGTCCTTGCATTGAAGGCTGTTCCTGACTGGATGATTGGTTTGAATTGTCTGAGTTGTTTTGATTTCCGTTAGATGGCGGCTGAGGCATGGTGGATGAATCATTGTCATTTTGCTGATCACCCTGCTGTGAAGGTGGCTGTCCCTCACCCTGATTTGTGCCGCCTCCCCCGCCAGACTGTTGACCAGTCAACCGCTGAAGACCGTTGTAACCAAAGGCTAATTCTAGTGCTGAGTTCGATTGACTTGATCCCATATAAGGGCGATTGTCTTTATAAGTGAGATCAACAGCGATAGACCAAGAAGCAGATACACCTAAAAGAAGAATCATTGAAATCATCAGTGATAACAACTTTTTCTTCCATGTTGTTCGGTAGGCAATGATGTAAAAAAGAAGGAGTGCTGGTACGATCATATAGGCTTGTAGCATTTTTGTATTAAAGCCGACGCCAATCATCGCAAACGAAACAATCGCCCAAAGAACCTTTTGCTGTTTTACAGCCTTGAACATCATTCCTGTTGCTAGTAAAAGTATAAAGACAAGTAAGCTGTCAATATTATTTGTTCGAGATACAGCAACCGCAATAGGTGTAGACGCCATGATAAGTGCCGCTAATCTTGCCGCTGCTTGACCAAAAGTTGGTTTGACAAGACGATAGATCAGATAAACAGATCCAATGCCTGCTAAAGCTTGAGGCAAGATGACGCTCCATCCATGGAGACCAAAAATTTTGGCACTGATTGTTTGCAGCCAGAAGGTGAGCGGGGGTTTATCCACCGTGACATATCCTGCTGGATCAAATGAAGCAAAGAAGAAATTATGCCAGCTTTGCATCATACTTGTGACAGCCGCAGTATAATACGCATTCACCGTATCATCTTCCCAAATGTTATAAATGTTTAAGATGGCAGATAAGATCAATATGAAAAATAAATAAATATCAAATTTCTGAAAACGTCTGATCAAAAGCATGTCACTCCTTTTTCTTCACTTGAAAAAAGTGTAACAAGCAAATATGAATAAAATGTTAATAAAAAAAGGCCATTTTTTTATTTTTTAGAAATAAAAACAGCTCTTAATGAAAAGAGCTGTTCAAGTTGTAGAAAGTTCTATGGATACTGAATTTATCAGATAAAATAGTGATTCCAATGAGAGTAAAATATGTGAGTAGCTATAGAGTAGGTGAGCTCTCATTGAATGGAGCATTGGGAAGTTGAATGATGGCTGTTGTACCAAAGCCAGGCTCAGATTGAATGTTGAATGTCCCATGGTGCTTTTTGATGATTTGATAGACAATGGCTAATCCAAGGCCAGAGCCGCCATCTTTTCTTGTTCGTGCTTTATTTACACGATAAAATCGCTCAGAAACATGTGGAAGATCTTCTTTTGGAATACCATTGCCTTCGTCAGTCACTCTCAATTCAGCAACACTTTGGTGAACTTGTAATTCAATTGATATTGACTTCCCAGATGGCGTGTAATGAATGGCATTGTCCAGTAAATTACGTATCACTTGTTGGAGACGGTCGCTATCACCATAAACAATACAATCCTCTTCAAGCATTCGTTTGAAAGTAATGCTTTTATTGCCTGCGACGAATGCCATTTGATCAAGAACATCGTGGATCAGCTGTGCAAAGACAATTGGCTCCATCGTTAGTGGATAAGAGTCTCCTTCTAACTGTGCAAGATCTAAAAGATCGTGCACAAGACGGCTTAAACGTGTGGCCTCATCTTGGATGATTTGCATCCCTTTCTTTTGATCAATGATCCCTTCTTCAATTCCTTCTGCATAGCCTTTCATATAACTTAAAGGCGTTCTAAGTTCGTGAGAGACATTCGCAAGAAATTCTCTGCGGTGCTGTTCAACTTTTTCGAGAGTTGAAGACAGTTTATTAAAGGAGCGGCTAAGCTGGTTTAATTCATCTCCTTTTTTGGTTACGACCATTCGTTTTGAGAAATCACCAGATTCCATTTCTATTGCAATTTCTTTCATTTTATTAATGGTCTGCACAATTTTATTGGAGCTCTTATATCCGATCAAGAATATCAGGAGCATAATCAAAAAGATGGATATACCAAGCGTCAATCTAATTTGAACAAAGGGTTCATATACATCTGATAAGGGCATGGAGAGGAAAATAGTTCCCGATAGATCATCATTGCTTGAGAAAACAGGAATGGCGATGCCAAGAATATCTTGGTGAAACTTTGGGTGTTCTCTAATTAACACGACGGTTTCACCTTGAAGGAGCTTTTGGCGTTCCTTGAACGTAATGAGATTGTCATTTGTGTCCGTATCAAAAGGAAGTCCACTTGAAAGTTCCATTGGATCATCTGTAAAAATAACGTTCGCCTGACTTGAGTCATTTGCCCATTTCATTCTGTCGGTAAAATACTTGTCTTTCCCGTGTGTGTGATAGATTTCTGCCAGCTTCTTACCTTGCAAACTTAAGGAATCGATCTGTTTATCAATATATAAATGCTGGTATAAGTAAAAAGTAAGGGCAAGCGCTGAGGCTGCAACGATTCCGATCACTGCAAGGATTAAGAAGAGTACTTTCTTTTTAATCGATAATGGCTTCATCCTTCCTCCTCAAACTTATAGCCGACACCCCAAACGGTTTTAATATATCGTTCTGCTTCCTTTAATTTCAGTCGCAGCGTTTTGATATGTGTATCGACTGTTCTTAAAGAGCCGCTCGTTGAATGTGATTCCCACAATTTTTGATAAAGGTGTTCTCTTGAAAACACTTGTCCTTGGTTGAGCAAAAGAAACATGAGTAAATCAAATTCTCTTCTTGTTAAATTAACGGGCTGTTGATGGAGGTAAACTTGTCTGCCATCTTGATCAATCTCCATGTCACCAATCTGTATTCGGCTGCGCTTTAGCGAAAGACCTCTAATTCGTCTCAGGGTTGTTTCAATTCTTGCTGCAAGCTCACGCAGACTGAAAGGTTTCATGATGTAGTCATCTGCTCCAATTTCAAGTCCTCTAATTCGGTCCTCCTCATAACTCCTTGCTGTTAAAAATAAAATTGGAATTTGAGATGTTTGTCGAATACGCTGACAGACTTCAAATCCATCCATGTCAGGCATCATGATATCTAATACAACAAGGTCAATAGATTCCTTTTCAAGCTGATGCAAGGCATCTTTTCCATTATTCGCAGTAGTAATGTGAAAGCCATGTCTCTTTAAAAAAGACCCGATTAGCTCAAGCATATCAAGCTCATCATCTACGATTAAAATACGCATTTGTTCCTTCATTTCTTTTCCTCCAACACGATAGCATAAGGTCCTGATGGGACATTTAGTTGATTTTTCATAATAAGTGAGTGTTTATCGATGATGGATACTGAGTTGTCATCCAAGTTACTCACATAAATTGATGTCGTATCAGCGGTGATATAATTCGGATTTTGACCAGTTTCAACAGAAGCAAGTTGCTTATTTGTTTTGGTATCTACTTTGTATAGCGTATGATCTCCATGACATAGTACATATAAAGTAGAAGAATTTTTCTCTGGAAAAAATGCAACAGGCATAACGCCTAGCTTTATTTCTCGCTGTTTTTTGCCAGTTTTAGGGTCATAAGCAAGAATACTCTTATTTAAGGTACCTTGTTTACCATGGCCGCCGATCCAAATGGACTGCCCATCAAAATGAATCCCAGAAGGCCGTTCAAGTACAGAAAACGTACGTATATTTTTTTCCTTTTCAATATCTATGACTGAGACAGTATGACTTTCTGCATTTAAAACAAATAAAACACCTGATGAAGAAATTGTCATAGAAGAAGGTAATTTTCCGGTTTTCACAGTTGATTTTATTTTTTTACTCTTCGTATCAATAAAATAAACGACATTTTTCTGCGAATTTGCAGCAATTAATGTATGAGAAGCTGCATCATATGTAAGGGAAGTCAGTCCTTTATCCACATTCATATAATCTGTTGCTGTCCCATTTTTTAGATTGATTTCGATAAGGGATTCTCCCTCTTTACTTGTAGCGATGATGACGTCTTTATTAATTTGAATAAGATCAGTAAGTGGGTGTTTTAAATCCACAGAAGAGAGCATTTTATTTTTTTGTATATCAACTATTGAAAAGGAGGCTTTTTTTAATTGAGAGATGACAGCGATCGATTGAGAGCTGCCTGGCGGTGTAAATTGCTGTTCTTTTCCACAGCCTGTCAAGAATAAAAGTAGAGCTGATAAACAGATTAAAACATATTTCATACGTTCCATTCTTCCGCTCCTTTGCGTTCTCTATTTTCAAAATCATACCACAAAAATTGTGAAAAAAAATTGAAGTTATCTATGCTGAAAAGAATGAAAAAGAGTTTTTAGGTGAAGTGAGGGGAGACAATTTGTACTTGAAGTTCCTTTTTTGTCTGGTCGTATGCCATTTTTCCTTCTTTAAAAGATGATTTTCAGGATTTGATGGATGCACTTGCTATAGCTTACAGTGATACAAATGATGAAAAACTCCCCCGCTCTAAATAGACATAGAGCAAGGGAGCCATTAGGCGGAATGTTCAGATGATGGGGAGGTTGATTTTGTTTTTACACGTTGAGATAAAAAGAAACCAAGAATGCCTGCACCCATTAATACAATAAATAAAGATTGAAAACCACTCATGACACCAATCAATGTAGACGAAATGATACTGCCAAAATATCGAAAGGTAGAGAAAATACCAGATGCTGAACCGGATAAGCTTTGATCAACAGACGTTAAAGAAGCCATCTGCATACTAGTCATTCCAATCCCTGATGAAATTCCACCTGCGATAAGTGTCACGATAAGCAGTGGTAAGGTAGGGTACTGACTGAGTGTGATTAACATGATCCCTGATAAAGTGAGGCAGATAAATGAAAAGCCAATCATTTTTTTAGCGCCTTTTTTCGGATGGAGTCTTGCCCCTAGCAAGCCGCTAATAGACATGCAAAGAGAAAATACTGATAGAATGATACCGCTTTGTGTATGAGACAGTGAAAGTTGTTGTTCCATAAACAGCGGCATAATTAGAAGGATGGCATACATGACAAAATTACTTAGCATGATCGACAGGTTAGCATTTGTAAATGAACTGTTTTTAAAAAGCGATAAATCGATGATCGGATTCTTTACTTTCCGTACATGTATAAAGAATAATGGAATGACGATCAACGCTAGAATTCCATAGATCAAGTATTCATTTAGCAAATGGCTTTTTGTGCATAGAATGAGTGTGGCAATCCCGATGGTTAAGTACAATGAACCAATGATGTCCACATTTACTTGTAAGCGTGTATGGTTTATTTTTGGAATGAGTAATACGCCGGTAACAAGTGTAAGGAACAAGAATGGGATATTTACAAAGAATATAGAGTGCCAATCAAAACTCTGAATAAGAATCGAACCAATAAAAGGTCCAAGTGCGGCACCAATACCGGCTCCAAACCCAAAGTATCCCATTGTTTTAGACAGTTTTTCGGGGGATACTGTTGCACGAATCAATGCAATGCTATTCGGTGTTAAAATAGCACCACCAGCTGCTTGAATGGAACGAAAAATGATGAGAAAAGCTAGATTAGGTGCTAAAGCACATCCGATCGAGCCAATTAAAAAGAGCATGACCCCAATTAAATACATTCGCCGGTGTCCGTATATATCTCCTAACTTACCAGCGATAGGCTGTGTGACTGCCATGACAATAAGATAAATTGTGACAACCCAAGTGATGTTTGAAAGGGATTGATCATAATACGTTGATATGGATGATAGAGCAACTGCGATCATCGTTGAGTTGACTGGAACTAGTATAGCCCCAAGCAACAAAGAATAGATGATGAGGCTCTCTTTGTTTAACTTCAATGTGTATACCACCTTTTGTAAAAAAGAAGAATTTCACCCTTTAAGCGGGAGAAATTCCTCTCATGAAAATGTGTGTGCATGTCTCAATAAAATCTTCTTTTTGTGTGAGCACGAGTTGGAAATCTTGCTCTAGTTGCTGAATGAAAAATCCATAATACGTACTAATGAAGATGTCTGCATAAATGTCTTCTTTTTCTTTTAATACACGATGCTTGGCACCCATCTTTTTGAAATATTGTATCAGCATTTCTCTCAGTTCTTGAGGATATAACTTTTCATGATTCGTTAAATCCTTAAACATATCCGGTTCTCGCATGCTGATATAAATAAATTCTTTTTTGGAAGTCAAATTTTCAAGGAAATAGGTACCGAGAAACTTTAAATCGGTGTATAAATCGCCTTTAAATTCTGCTTCTAGGGTTTTTGTCGGTAATGATTTCATCTTCATAATGGCAGCAATGACGCCGCGTTTGTTTTTAAAGTTGCGGAAAATAGTTGCTTCACTCACATTCGCTTTTGTCGCTATTTCTTTGGTTGTTGTTTTTTGATAGCCCTTTTCAGTTAATAAATCCATTGTTGCGCGAATGATTCGTTGATTTGTAGATTTTAACAAGCATACTCACCTCAGGTTATGAATGTGTTTGCAACAAAGTAAGTATACCGATAAAATCTATGACCGCCAATACGATTAGTTCATGAACGTGAATGCTGATTTAATATCTGAACGCGTCCATTGCTGCCATCTACTGTCACAAGGTCACCGGATTGGAGTGTTTCAGTTGCTATTCTAGTCCCTAAGACAGCTGGCATCATATACTCTCTAGCAATAATAGCTGAATGGGATAAAATGCCTCCAGCATCTGTGATGACTGCTTTTGCATCTCTAAATAAGCTCGTCCATAAGGGTGTAGTCGATTTGCAAACTAAAATATCATCCTTTTGAAATTGTGAGAATTCTTCAGCGCATGTAATGACTTTTACTCTTCCAGAAACAATACCACTGGATGCGCCAATTCCATGGATCACATCGTTTGTGTTGTTTTCGTTTTCTCTTAACGAACCAAGCATTCTTTCCACTTGCTGCAATTCAGCTTCAGTTGGTGTGCCGGTGTAAGCTGGGAGTTGAATGTCTTCATTTTCTTTCATTTCTATTTTTCTTTGCTGGACAACCGATTCGAATGAGGTAGACGTTGTGAGTGCTTTGTATACCTCTTCATCATAGAGATTCCATATATCATCTTGATGAGGAATTGCTCCTTTTTGTGTAAGAAGTTCACCAATTTTTAATAGATATACCCGGGCTTTAGCATCTAACATGGCATCAATGTAGAAATGGTGGTCATCTCGGATATTCGCTGCTTGAAGGGCATATTGATACAGCGTCTCAAATTTTGTTTTAAACGACTCATCCTTCACTTGACTCATAAAATGTTTATACGTTTCTTGTCTTTTGATCACTGCTTTTGCAAATTCTTCATCAAAATCACATTGGGTCTGAATGTTATTTCTAATGATATCTAATATATATTCAGGGTTCTCTATCCATGTTTCTTCCGTAAAGTCATGACTTTTAACAGATCGCCAGCCGTAAACTTGGAGAAATTCTTCTAATTTCGAAATGAAGTGTTTTCCTTTTTTCGAGTGATTGAGTGCATACAACAGCTCTGGGTTCTTTTCATGCTGAATAAATGCTTGATGAAGTTCTGGATCTTGAAGGACTTCCTTTGCTATATCCGATAGCATCTTATCTATTTCAAGAGATTTGTTCATCACGCCTATCATCATTTCGTGCAGCAAGACGACTTGTGTTTGATCACCGGTATACGTCACAAGCATGTCTTCGATTATGGATGACAGAATGACTTGTGGCATGATGATATCAAAATGATCATCATATGCTCGTATATAAAAAGCCTTTAATTCTTCAAAGCCTTCGATTGCTTTTTCAATGGTTATAGGCTCATTTATTTGGCGATCGAGTTTTTCGTAAAATGGAAAGAAGTTTTCTTCAAGAATCTTATACATCCGTTCACTTAGATGTGGAAATAACTCAAACATACTTTCATTAAAAATGGGTGCAGCTGTCTCTCCCACTTGAGACATTTCCGGTGCCGAGTATAGGTGTCCCCTGTAAAGCTTAATATCTTTGATGTTCATATCAGGTACTTGATACTTTTCTCCATTTTTCTTCATCCCGCTTTTTAAGGCTGGTATGATCAGGCTTGAGAAAAGAGGGCTTGTTGGACCAGGCATATGATCGTCCATTGAAATCCAGAAATCCTGCAGCTCTTCTGACTGCATGAGAAAAGAAGCACCTGCTGTTTCATTTGCTGATTTTGAGAGAGCTGTCGTAATCGGCCTTGCTTGAAGTAAATAAAACGACCCATTTGCTATACCAAATTCGATATCGACTCCATGTCCGTAAAGTGCTTCTACTTGTTTTGTGATTTGTGCGATTTCTTTCAATTGATCATCGTTCAGGCAAAACTGGCCAGCCATTTCCTCCGCTACTGGCTCCTCGATGACACCCTCTTGGAAAGGAACAATTTGCAGCTCTTTCGCCCCAAGTGTTTTTTCAATGAAAAAGTTCTCTTTATCTACAATAAACGTGTCCGGTGTCACAAGACCGGAGACAATTGCTTCTCCCAAGCCGTAGCTTGCGGTCAGCATCATTTCATTTGTTTTTCCCGATATGGGATTCTCACTAAAGATGACACCGGAGACGTCAGAATGGACCAATCCTTGAACGACAACGGCCATAAGTGGAATCTCTTCTTCGTTTTCATTCATCTCTTCCTTATAGTCTGCGACTCTCGCTGCAAAATAAGAAGACCAGCATTCTTTGACAGCTAGTAAAAATTCTTCATTTGATTTGATATTTAAATAGGTCTCGTACTGTCCTGCAAATGAGGCCCCTTCGAGATCTTCAGCAACAGCAGAGGAGCGGACTGCAACTGAGGGATAAGTCTTCCGCAATGATTGAAAGGACGAAAGCAGCTCTGCTTCCATTTGTGAAGGAAACGATGCTTCTTTGATTTTTTGAGAAAGATTTTGTTCTGCTGGCTGCAGATTGTGATATGAAAGAAAGCTTTCAAAGCTGTTGGTTTTAATAATAAATCCATCTGGGACTGGCAGACCGTGATTGTTTAATTTGATTAAATTTAGGCCTTTTGCCCCTGCGAGTGATGCGGATTCTTCAGCCGCATGAAATAAAACTGAATACATGGGAATGCCCCCTTATCCAAATAGCCAATGGTTTGTATGTGTCTCTATGATTAAAATGATAGTGCGCACTATCATTTTAATCATAGGATTGATTGGATGTTATTGTCAAAGACGGAAAGACCTATCTTTATAAAGGGGACAATCTCACTAATTTTCTTCTATTTCTAAAACAAAAGTCTCCGAACATGAAGAAAAAAGGCAAAATTGAAAACTGTGAATTGTTCAATATGCCAATCTTTACTATAATCAAGGAAGTAGACCATGAAGAGGGAGGGTTTTTGTGATTACAAAAGCCATATTTGCACTAGTTTTTCCTTTCCTGCTCGTTATTTTATTTTCAAAGGTTACTTATAATCATTACGTAGGCATTGCGTTAACAGCAGCGCTTTTATTTGCTTCGTATATGAAAGGCTATACAGAAACCTACTTTATTGTGGGATTAGATATTATTTCTTTAGTAGCTGGGGCTTTGTTTATGGCTAAAAAAGAAATCGAAAAGAGAGAAAAAGCTGAAAAACATCAATGATGTTATCTCAATGCTGAAAGCTGACATGTTTTAAACAAGAGCTGTGCTTACGATTTCTAGTAAGCACAGCTTTCTTTTTCTGCTCATCGAATATCTCACTCCAAAATGTTCCATACTGAAAGGAAGGTTTTCTTAAGAGGGTTATTTGCCAAGGGAGAGAGGGTATGACTGTATTGGAAATAAAAATCAAGTGAGAGCCGAACTTTAGTTCGTATTTTTGTGTTCTTTTATGATAATATATTCATTAGATAGATTTCGTAACGAAACGGAGGCTTTGATGTGAGTGACCGCTTTGAATTAGTTTCTAACTATCAGCCCCAAGGAGATCAGCCAAAGGCGATTGAAAAGCTTGTTGAGGGGATCCATCAGGGGAAACAGCATCAAACGCTGTTAGGTGCTACAGGTACGGGAAAGACCTTTACAGTCTCCAACCTGATCAAAGAAGTGAACAAACCGACGCTTGTCATTGCGCATAATAAGACACTTGCCGGTCAGTTATACAGTGAATTCAAGGAGTTTTTCCCGAATAATGCTGTTGAATATTTTGTGAGTTACTATGATTATTATCAGCCAGAGGCATATGTACCTCAGACCGATACATTTATTGAGAAAGATGCCAGCATCAATGATGAGATTGATAAGCTGAGACACTCGGCTACTTCCTCGTTATTTGAGAGAAGGGATGTCATCATCATTGCCAGTGTGTCCTGTATTTATGGCTTAGGTTCGCCAGAGGAATACAGAGAGCTTGTGCTGTCTTTGCGCACTGAAATGGAGATTGAACGCAATCAGCTCCTTCGTAAGCTGGTGGATATTCAGTATTCTCGTAATGATATAGATTTTCAGCGCGGAACCTTCCGAGTCAGAGGAGACGTCGTTGAGATTTTTCCTGCTTCACGAGATGAGCATTGTATCAGAGTGGAGTTTTTCGGTGATGAAATTGAACGTATTCGTGAAGTGGATGCGCTGACTGGAGAAATACTTGGTGATCGTGACCATGTGGCCATTTTCCCAGCATCTCACTTCGTCACAAGAGAAGAAAAAATGGAAAAAGCCATTATCAATATTGAAGAAGAGCTAGAAGAACAGCTTGAAAAGCTTCGCGAAAATGGAAAATTACTTGAGGCGCAGCGCCTTGAGCAGCGGACAAGATATGACCTTGAGATGATGAGAGAGATGGGCTTTTGTTCAGGGATCGAGAATTATTCAAGACATCTGACCTTGCGTCCTCCTGGTTCAACACCTTACACACTGCTTGATTATTTCCCAGATGATTTTATGATTGTTGTCGATGAGTCGCATGTGACGATTCCGCAAATCCGCGCCATGTACAACGGAGACCAAGCGAGAAAACAAGTGTTGGTTGATCACGGATTCCGCCTGCCATCAGCACTTGATAACAGACCGCTCACCTTTGATGAGTTTGAAAAGCATATCAATCATATCGTGCATGTATCAGCAACGCCTGGTCCATACGAGCTTGAGAAAACGCCTGAGGTTGTGGAACAAATTATTCGTCCAACAGGATTACTTGATCCAATTATTGAGGTGCGCCCAATTGAAGGACAAATTGATGACTTAATTGGAGAAATTCATGCACGAATTGAGAAAAATGAGCGTGTGCTTGTGACCACACTAACGAAGAAAATGTCTGAGGATCTCACAGATTACTTAAAAGAAATCGGAATCAAGGTGAATTACCTGCATTCAGAAATTAAGACCCTTGAGCGGATTGAGATTATCCGTGATTTGCGTCTCGGTAAATATGATGTGCTTGTTGGAATCAACCTTCTTCGTGAAGGACTGGATATTCCAGAGGTGTCGCTCGTGGCCATTTTAGATGCGGATAAAGAAGGCTTTTTGCGCTCTGAAAGATCCCTCATCCAGACGATTGGCCGTGCAGCGAGAAATGCAGAAGGCCGGGTCATTATGTATGCAGACAATATGACGAAATCGATGGACATTGCGATTCAAGAAACGAAGCGAAGACGAGAACAGCAAGAAGCATATAACGAGAAATTTGGGATTACCCCACAAACCATCCATAAGAAAATTCGAGATGTTATTAAGGCAACAAAGATACATGAGGATTCGGAAGAATACGAAACAAAAGCAGCACCAAAGCTTTCGAAAATGAGCAAAAAAGAAAGAGAAAAAGTGATCGAAAAAGTCGAGATGGAAATGAAAGATGCAGCAAAAGCGCTTGATTTTGAAAAAGCAGCAGAATTAAGAGATCTATTGCTAGAGCTAAAAGCGGAAGGATGATTGCCTGATGGCTATGGAACGAATAGAGGTGAAAGGTGCTAGAGCCCACAACCTTAAAAATATTGATGTGAATATCCCGCGTGACCAGCTAGTGGTCATTACGGGATTATCTGGTTCAGGAAAATCGTCGCTTGCCTTTGATACCATTTATGCAGAAGGTCAGCGCAGGTACGTTGAATCTCTTTCAGCGTATGCACGCCAATTTCTTGGGCAAATGGATAAACCGGATGTAGATGCCATTGAAGGTCTTTCTCCGGCGATTAGTATTGACCAGAAAACGACGAGCCGAAACCCTAGATCAACAGTTGGTACTGTCACTGAAATTTATGATTATTTGCGTCTCTTGTATGCTCGAGTCGGAAAACCGATTTGTCCTATACATGGGATTGAAATTACGTCACAAACGATTGAGCAGATGACAGATCGTATTTTAGAGTATCCTGAAAGAACGAAATTACAAGTGCTTGCGCCAGTTGTTTCCGGCCGCAAAGGAACACATGTGAAAGTACTTGATCAAATTCGGAAGCAGGGCTATGTGCGAGTGAGAGTCGATGGAGAGATGGAAGACCTTTCAGAAGATATCGAGCTTGAAAAGAACAAGAAGCATTCCATTGAAGTGGTTATTGATCGTATCGTGGTGAAGGAAGGTGTGGCTGCTCGTCTGTCTGACTCACTTGAAACCGCGCTGCGGCTGGGCGAAGGCCGAGTGATGATTGATGTGATTGGACAAGAAGAGCTGTTATTCAGCGAACATCATGCTTGTCCGCATTGCGGGTTCTCTATTGGTGAACTTGAGCCGAGAATGTTTTCATTTAATAGTCCTTTTGGTGCCTGCCCGAGCTGTGATGGGCTCGGTTCCAAACTAGAAGTCGACCCTGAGCTTGTCATTCCTAATAAGGATCTGACTTTACGTCAGCATGCCATTGCACCATGGGAGCCGCAAAGCTCGCAATACTATCCTCAGCTTCTTGAGGCCGTATGTACACATTATGGCATCGACATGGACATTCCTGTGAAAGATATCCCATCGCATTTATTTGATAAAATTTTATATGGAAGCGGATCTGAACGGATTTATTTTAAATACGAAAATGATTTTGGACAGGTACGTGAAAATGAAATTGAGTTTGAAGGTGTTCTTCGTAATATTGAACGACGCTATAAAGAAACCAGCTCTGATTATATTCGTGAGCAAATGGAAAAATATATGGCGAATCAGCCATGTCCGACATGTAAAGGATATCGTCTGAAAAAAGGAACGCTGGCGGTTCTCATCAATGGCAAGCATATCGGAGAAATCACCGATTTGTCTGTCTCTGATGCCCTTGATTTCTATGAAAAAATCGAGTTGTCTGAGAAAGATTTGCAGATTGCCCAGCTCATTTTGCGTGAAATAAAAGAGCGCCTGTCTTTCTTAAATAATGTGGGATTAGATTATCTGAATTTGAGCCGGTCAGCTGGCACACTATCAGGTGGAGAAGCGCAGCGGATTCGTCTGGCGACTCAAATCGGGTCAAGGCTGACAGGTGTTCTTTATATATTAGATGAACCATCCATTGGTCTGCATCAGCGCGATAATGACCGGTTGATCGGGACGTTGAAAAACATGCGCGACATCGGGAACACACTGATTGTCGTCGAGCATGATGAAGATACCATGCTAGCCGCTGACTATTTAATAGATATTGGACCTGGAGCAGGAGTTCATGGAGGAGAAGTGATTTCAGCTGGAACGCCAGAAGAAGTCATGAAGGACCCGAAATCATTAACAGGGCAATATTTATCTGGTGAGAAATTTATTCCGCTGCCAATTGAGAGAAGAAAGCCTGACGGCCGCTATATTGAGATAAAAGGTGCAAAAGAAAACAACCTGAAAAACGTGAATGCGAAGTTTCCTCTTGGCGTCTTTACAGCTGTGACCGGAGTATCCGGCTCAGGGAAAAGTACGCTTGTGAATGAAATTCTATTAAAATCACTTTCACAAAAATTGCACAGAGCGAAGGCAAAGCCAGGGCAGCACAAAGAAATCAAAGGAATGGATCATTTGGATAAGGTCATTGATATTGATCAATCTCCAATTGGCCGTACACCGAGATCGAACCCTGCCACGTATACAGGTGTCTTTGATGATGTGCGGGATGTGTTTGCACAAACCAACGAAGCAAAGGTAAGAGGTTATAAAAAAGGCAGATTCAGTTTTAACGTCAAAGGCGGGCGCTGTGAGGCGTGCCGCGGGGATGGCATCATTAAAATTGAAATGCACTTTTTGCCAGATGTGTATGTACCTTGTGAAGTGTGTCACGGGAAACGTTATAACCGTGAAACTCTTGAGGTCACATATAAAGGGAAGAACATTGCTGATGTGCTGGAAATGACGGTGGAGGACGCACTCCAATTTTTCGAGAATATCCCGAAAATTAAGCGGAAGCTTCAAACGATTTATGATGTGGGGCTTGGATACATTACACTTGGACAGCCTGCAACGACATTGTCCGGAGGAGAGGCGCAGCGCGTGAAATTGGCATCTGAGCTTCACCGCCGTTCAAACGGAAGGTCTCTTTACATTTTGGACGAGCCGACAACAGGTCTGCATGTGGATGATATTGCCCGTTTATTAAAAGTGCTTCAGCGTTTGGTTGAGAACGGTGATACGGTGCTGGTCATTGAGCACAACCTTGACATTATCAAGGCTGCTGATTACCTCGTTGATCTCGGACCAGAAGGCGGTGCAGGCGGCGGAACGATCATTGCCTCTGGCACTCCTGAGGACATTGCAAAAGAAGAAGCATCTTACACAGGCCAATACTTGAAGCCTATTTTAGAGCGTGACCGTAAGCGTATGAAACAGCTGGTCAAAGAAACAGAAAGTGTGACTTCTTCATAAAGAAAACCCCTCTTTTTATCGAGGGGTTTTTCTTTTATTGCACATCTTCCTTCGGCATTAAATTACTGAGGTGCGTTAAATCCTTTAAAATATGCGTGCTGCTGCTGTCGAGCAGTACCTTTAAATAACGGATATCACCATACTTTGGATGAGACGGATGAATGGTCTCAAGCTCCTTGATCATATCGCTGTTCATGCTTTTCTGTTTCTGTATAAGGTCTAAAAGCGTTTGAGCCGTGTGGTTTGAATTATGATGATCTGTCAAAATAATTACCCCCTATAATGATAATCACCATCTTTTCAAC
This sequence comes from Bacillus sp. G1(2015b), assembly GCF_001482475.1. Classification (NCBI taxonomy): domain Bacteria; kingdom Bacillati; phylum Bacillota; class Bacilli; order Caryophanales; family Bacillaceae; genus Bacillus; species Bacillus sp. G1(2015b). The sequence goes on from NZ_LKIC01000003.1 coordinate 110,960, forward strand.
ATATTTTAAAGGGTAATCTGTGAAGAATCTACTCTTAGGTGCAAAAAGAAATAATTTGTGTCTAAGGTCATATGTAAATCGAATGATTTTGAAACTTTTTATACGCAATAAACGTATGAGTTAGAAAGGAATTTTCGTTATGAAGGAGCGAATATATATGAATAGAGATCAGTCGATTATTGCTTCTATTTGTTACTTTAGTGTATTTTTTATGCCGTTTATCGTACCGATCGTGGCGGTTTTTGTAGTAGACCAAAAGGAAACGAAACGGCATGCGATGCGGGCATTATGGTCACATCTTTTGCCGGTCGCAGCATGCATTCTATTGGTTTTTGGGTCTATCCCGTTTTTATTGGCGACACAGGCAGGCGACTCGCTCATTCCAGTCATGACGGTGTTCATCTTGTCTTTTTTAGTAGCCATTGGCTTTTTGATCTCTGTCATTTGGAATATCATTCAAGGTATTAAAGTACTTCAATCCATCAAATCTTAGGAGGGCTTTGTATGAATGAAAAAGAACGAATTTTAAAATTAGTAGAAGACGGGGTATTATCAGCAAAAGAAGCAATTACGCTGTTAGAAAAATTAGAAGAAGGTCAGTCCGTCTCATTAGAAAAGTCTACGGATGATCACACCTTTCATGAAGAAAAAGCTGGAGCAGAGAGTAAAGGAAACGGCACCGAAAATCTTGGGGCAAAGCTGTTTGGCTGGTTAGATACTGCGGTGAAAAAGGTAAAAGACGTGGATCTTGATTTGAACTTTGGACAGTCCGTTGATGTTGAGCATATTTTTCAGTTCAAAGACGCATCGCTCTCTCATTTAGATATTCAATTAGCGAACGGCAGCCTCAACGTGATGCCTTGGGACGATCGAGATATTCGAGCAGAGTGTCATGCGAAAATCTACCGTGCAGAGGATGGAGAGCAGGCAAGGCAGCAATTTCTCAATCAATTGGACTGCGGGCTTGAAGGAGATAAATTTTTTATTCGAACCGAAAAGAAGACGATGAAAGTCAATGTTACTTTATACGTACCGCGTATCCAATACGATAAGATCAAGGTCAAGCTGTTTAATGGGCCGATTCGCGGGGAAAAGCTAAAGACAAAAGAACTTGCCGCGAAAACCACAAATGGTGTTGTCTCTTTTGCCTCGTTACAGGCAGAAAAAGTCGGAATTGAAACAGCAAACGGACAAATCAAACTGGCAGATCACGAGTGTGGTATGATTGAAGTAGAAACCATCAATGGGCTCATAGACCTGCGCGGGAAAAGTGAATCAATTGATGCCCAAAGCTTTAACGGAAATATTGCGGTTCAGCTGTCAGATGAAAAGTGCCGTTCCATCTATGCGAAAACGACAACAGGCAGTGTGGACGTTCAGATCCCGCGCGCATGTGCAGTGACCGCTGAGCTGAAAAGCAATCTCGGGTCTATCTCTCATGATTTACTTGATGCAGAGATGATTAAAGAAAAAAATGAAACATTACAAAAAGAGAAAATGATCAAAGCCAATCAACAAGCGGCGCACAGTATATCCATTTTTGCAGAAACAAAAACAGGCTCAATACAAGTAAAGCACCAATCAGACAAGGAGTGATTCTACATGAAGAAACTTTATCGTTCAGCAACAGATAAAAAAATAGCGGGTGTTGTTGGTGGACTTGCGGAATATTTAAGTGTTGATGCATCGCTGCTTCGCATTTTAACCGTCATCATCGGATTTTTGACAGCATTTATGCCGATCTTTCTGATCTACTTCATCTGGTATTTTGTTGTTCCGGAAGAAGGCACTAAATAAATGCTTAGATGGATCGTCAGTATTTTAGTAAATGCATTACTTTTAATCGTCATTGCTGGATATTTTGATTCAGGCATTCTGCCTGGGCTCGGGAGCGTGTATATTGAAGGGTTTGGCGCAGCCATTGTGGCAAGTATCATTTTGTCCTTGCTCAATATTTTAGTGAAGCCGTTTTTGATCATTTTAACGCTTCCAGTGACCGTCCTTTCTCTAGGATTGTTCTTATTTGTCATCAATGCCATTACACTCATGATGACATCGAGCTTTATGGGAGATAGCTTTAACATTGATGGATTCGGAACGGCCATTTGGATGGCTGTCATTTTGTCCATTTTCCATCTGTTGATACAAAAAGGAATCGTAGAGCCGTTAGCGAAAAAAAGCTAACGGTTTTTTTGTGCAAATTTGTATCGTTTCTCCGTTCCATCTGACATAAAAACCACCTTCAGGAGACACAATATCCGAAGGGAGGCGGTGCAAGATGGTGAACGTGAGCAGACAAATCATGCTTTTATGTTTTTTTATCATTCTTTTTTGTTTCAGTCAGCCTGCTTCAGCAAGGCCTTTTCTTCAAACAGAAGTGAATGTACCGGACAAGCCTTTTTCGCCTTTTATCTTTGATCAATTTCATGTGGATGTCCGCCCGGTTCAAGGAAAAAGCCATGACCTTCAGTTTCGTGCGTCCATTAGTGACCAAGAACAGATTTTGTCTGCGAACTTGTATTATAAACAAAGTGATGAACTGGGGTATCGCTTGATTCCAATGGAACGGCTGCCCGGAATGAAGCCAGAATTTACAGCGAAAATTCCGCCAGATCAATTATGGAATCCAACCGTTCATTACTATACAGAGTTCCTTACGCAAAAATCAGTGATCAAAACAGCAGAGAAATCGGTTCATTTAAATGGATTTGAAGAGGATCTTTCGCATATTCCGGACTTATTCATCACAGAAATTGTCGTTAATTCAAAAAACCGAAAAGGCAAAGATGCTTTTGAGTTTATCGAAGTGTATAACACGACACATGCGCCTATCTCACTTAAACATTATCAGCTCCGCTACCGCAATCCCACGCAGGGTATCGAATTGGATGATGTATATTCCTTTCATAAAAATCCAATCACCATTTCACCTGGAAAACCTTATGTTTTTTGGCTGAGAAAAAAAGGGCAGGAGCATTTAACTGTAGCGGACTTTAATGCCATGTACAAAACCCAATTAAAAGAGGGCGAGCATCTAACCATTATCGAGAGCAAAGGGCTGTCCAACTCTAAATCTCGTCTTGTTTCGATCACAACAAATATAGGTGAAGAGATTTCTTCTGCCGCATTTCGTTTGAAGCCATCATGGTTTAGCGAGCATAAATCCTTGCTGTTTAAGTATCCAATGGATGGTACGACGCAGACGAAGCTGATTTCGAAAATTGAGGAAGAGCCCACTCCAGGTAAAGTGCTAAAAGCACAAATTCCATCTGAGAAAAAGGAAATTTCTCAAGATATCCATAAACCTGTGATTGAAGATATGACGATAAGGAAACCGGTGAAACCAACTGAAAGCGTAGAGATTAAAGCAGATGTCCAGGATGATCAGGCCGTGAAAACCGTCAAGCTGCGTTATCGAACGAATCGAAAAGAAGCGTTCAAGGAAATACTGCTGCAAAAAGACCAAAATGACCGGTTATTTCATCATATTATTTATTCACCTGAGTTGATTGGGAAGGAACAATTGGAATATCAGCTTGAAGCGTCAGATGGCGAAAATGAAGCCAAAACGTTGAAAAAAACGGTTGATGTTGAGCAGGTTAGCAAAGCCCACGGTCTCCGATTCAATGTAGAAGAGGGAGATACGGTTTCAGGGTTATTTTCATTAAAGGCAACGTCTGATCAGAAAAAAAGCATCGAATTACGGATTGATGGAAAACGGAATCAGCAAGTATCCGCTGCCCTTGAAGCAGATCCATATATCGCATTTGATGTCAAAGGAACAAATTTATATTTTAAAAATGGGGTGTCTATAGGTAAGCGTTTACTTTCTGTTTTTGATGATTCGACAAAAGTGTACCGTACCTATACAATGCCAATACCAGAAGAAGAGATAAAAAAGGCAGGTCTCCAAACGATCTCATTCCACGCTGGCACAAAGTCTTCTCCGATAGACAGGCTCCCTGGAGAGAATCATGATGATTTTGAATTGAAAAACGTCAGGATGATCTTATCGAATGGAACACAAATTCAGCCAATCAATGCGAAGCCGCAAAAGGAATGGAGAATGGGAGACAGCGGGAACGCAAAAAAGGTTAGAACGTTTCAATTTGAGATTCCAAAAGAGGCTTATGTCTCAACCTATATAAAGTGGGATACAAAAAGGCTGAAAGAAGGGCCACACCTAATTGAGGCCAAAACCTCAGACGAGCATGCTTCAGTACGTGTGAAAGTTGATAACACTGGGCCGAGAATTAAGACCAACGTACAAGCAAAGGATCAATATAAAGGCGCCTTTACATTAAAAGCAAAAGTAACGGATCGCTGGAGTGACATAGAGGAGTTGAAGGCGTATGTAGATGGCAAACCAGTTTCTTTGCCATATCAGACGTCCTCTAGTGAATTAAAGCCTGGGAAGCACACGTTTATGATCAAAGCAAAAGACGCTGCTGGGAACATGTCGACGTTGAAAAAAGAGTTCAAGACCGTACATGAGCATCCAGAAACACCAGAACGGGTGGCAGATAAGACGAAAATGAAATCATCAAAGCAAACTGTGCTAACCAAGGATCCAACCAATGATAAGTTAGATTACTCTTTTTATCGTGCCTATCAATATACATCGCTGCATCCTTCAATGAAGATTTTTAAGTATGCAGCAGAGACAGAGCCGCCAAAGAGTTTTCTTCAAAAAGGAGAAATGATTTTTTCTGATCAAGAAAGGAACCGCATTGCATTTGTTGATGGGAAGGCAGTTGAAACGAAGGATTTACAACGTTTTCCTTATCATCGTTTTCAAATTAAGGTTCATCATGATGTGCGCGAAAAGGATGTCGTCGAAGCTGTATGGAAAGGGAGTTCATTGTCGGGGAGAAAGGTGACAATGTACGCATGGAATCACCAGCAGGAAAAGTGGGATAAAATCACTCATCACTTTGCCAAGGATCAAAAGGAATTTTACCTAAAAGGGCTGCTGTCAGTGAGACAGTACATGAAGAATCAAACGTTTGATTTGCTAGTACAGGATGAAATCAGCAAATCACAAAAGCCATATAAGATGGTGTGGATGTCTGACACTCAATATTATGCAAAGAGCTATCCTCATATCTTTAAACAAATGGTCGAATGGATCAGAGATCAGAGGGAGAAATTAAACATTCAATATGTGTTCCATACAGGCGATATTGTGGATGATTCAAAGGATAAGCAATGGCACCGTGCTGATACATTTATGCGTGTATTAGATGAGAATCACATTCCCTATGGTGTTTTAGCAGGAAATCATGATGTTAGACACAAGGACGGTTTATATGCGGAATACGGGAAATATTTCGGGGAAAAACGTTTTGCTGATAAGCCTTACTATGGTGAATCCTATCGAAACAATAAAGGTCATTATGATCTCATCTCTGCCGGCGGCAATGATTATATGATGGTGTACATGGGCTGGGGGATTAAGCAGGATGAAATTGATTGGTTAAACCGCGTGATTTCTGAGCATCCAGATCGTATTGTCATTTTAAATTTCCATGAGTATTTGTTAGTGAGCGGCAACCGAAGCCCGATTGGCGAGCTCATCTTCCACCAAGTGGTGAAACGCCATCCTAATATTGTGGCAGTATTTAGCGGCCACTACCATGGAGCCAGCAGGAAAGTAGATGAGCTTGATGATGACCATGATGGAAAAGCAGACAGGAAAGTATATCAAATACTCGCCGATTATCAGTCAGGACCTGAAGGTGGGCAAGGGTTTATGAGGGTCATAACAGCCGATCAAGAAAAAAATCAGCTTCATTTTACGACATATTCACCTTACTTGAATAAAGAGCATTTTTACGATCCTAAAACGTATGGAGATCAAGATGAATTTTCAATCGATGTGGATTTGACACCGAAAATGAAATCTGTCAAAACCAATTATTTTGAACTCAATGTGTATACGAATGTTCTTCTAGGAGAAGCGCGCGGCGTAAAAAGCGGCAAAAAAGCGAGCTTTGAGTGGAAGGGCTTAAAGCCAAATGAAGATTATTATTGGTACACTGTAGCAAAAGATCGTTTCCAAGGAAAAGCCATTTCACCAATATGGAAAATTCATACAAAAAATGATAATGAAACAAAATTTCTTAGGAAATAAAAAAACAGTGCTCCGTGTCAGGGGCACTGTTTATCTTTCCATTGTATGAATGAGCTTGTAACGATCCCCTCTATAAACGGAAACTACATACTCAAATGGAACGTCTTGTTGAAAAAAAGTCGTTCTTGTTATGGACAGTACAGGATCGCCTGTTGAAATAGACAGCAAGTGTGCTTCTTCCTTTGAGGCAACATTGGCTTCAAGCTCCTGTTTGGCATGAGCAATGACATGACCAGTGTGAGTTTCTATATATTCATATAAAGAGCCAGTTAAATGTTCCTTTGTTAAATCTCCTGCAAATCTTTCAGGTATATAGCTCGTTTCAATCGCCATCGGTTCATCATTTGCAAGGCGTATCCGTTTTAGTTCAAAGACATCATCACTAGTTGACAGTTGTAAGGCTGTCAGCAAGTGCTCTGGACATACGGTTTTTTTGAAGTCAATCAGCTGGCTTGATGCTTTGAGCCCTCGCTGCCGCATATCCTCTGAAAAGCTTGTTAAGCCTTGAAGCGGCTGTTCAAATTTTTTTCGGCTAACAAAAGTGCCTTTACCTTTTTGTCGATACAAATATCCTTCGTTCACAAGATTCGATAAGGCTTGTCTGACAGTCATTCGACTAATACCAAAGCGTTCGGCATATTCTCTTTCAGAAGGAATGAGTGTATCAGGTGCTAATGTTCCATCCTCAATCTGCTTTTTCAAGTTCTCCATAATCTGATGGTACATCGGAATAGGTGACTGCTTATCAATAAACATGTGAAAATCCTCTCGTTTTTAGCGTAGTGATCCAGCTTCTCGATCAATCAAAACTGTTACATCTTCATGGAGTTTCAGTGCAGATGCTGGGAAGTCTGGATGAATCTCTGCCTGTTCTAAATATTGTATCACTTTCGCTTTTGATTTTCCCGAAGCAAGAAGGAGAATCTTTTTACTTGAAAGAATGCTCGCAATTCCCATTGTGATCGCATGAGTAGGTACCTCATCAATAGAAGAAAAGTATCTTGCGTTAGCCTGTCTCGTGTTCTCATCTAATTGCACGACATGAGTCTTTGAGTTGAAAGGGGTACCAGGTTCGTTAAAACCGATATGTCCATTTTGACCGATTCCAAGGAGCTGAAGATCGATGCCACCTACATCCTCAATAAGCTGGTCATATCTTAAGCATTCCTTTTCTAAGTGAGCTGCATTGCCATTTGGAAGAAAATACTGACTCTGAGGGAGATCAATATGGTCAAATAAATGACGTTTCATGTAGGTCATATAACTATTTTCGTGTTCTGGATCAAGCCCTGCATATTCATCTAAATTGATTGTTTTTGTTTGCTTGAAAGACAATTGATGTGCTTGATGAAGTTGAATTAACTCTTTGTAAGTATCAATAGGTGTACCGCCCGTTGCTAGGCCGAGTACGGCATCGGGTTTAGCAGCTATTGCATGTGCAATAATGGCGGCTGCTTCTTTTCCTAATTGCTCCTTGCTTTCAAATTCGATGATGTTCATTAGTGGTTGGCCTCCTTTTTTTCAAAGACGATTTGTCCACGGCAGATCGTCATCATCAGTTCACCAGATTCATCCCAAATCACCAAATCTGCTAGTTTTCCAATTTCGATGGAACCGAGCTGTTGATCAAGTCCCAGCTGAGCGGCTGCATTGGTTGAGGTCATTTTCGCAATCTCTGTCCACTCACAATTTGTGAGCTGTTTCATCCGTTTGACGCCATCTTTCATTCGCAAAATCGATCCTGCAAGTGTACCATCTTCCAGCAATGCTTTTTCGCCGCTGACTGTGACCGTCTGACCACCAAATTCGTATGTTCCATTACCGAGCCCTTTTGCACGCATCGAGTCTGTGATCATGATTAAACGATCACTTCCTTTTGCCAAATACGCAAGCTTGATGGAAAGAGGATGGGAGTGAACCCCATCTGTGATCAGCTCGGTATAAAGGTTCTCATTCGTAAGAGCAGCACCTACAGCGTTCGGTTCACGATGCTGAAACGAACTCAGTGCATTATAAAGGTGCGTTACATGGCGTGCACCATGCTTAGCTGCTAAATTAATCATGTCATGTTGGGCATTCGTATGTCCAATAGAAGGGATCATGTTCTTTTCCTGTAACAGGGACAGAAAAGCAAAATCTGTGTCTTCCTCAGGCGCAAACGTGACAATTCGAATTAGCTGTTCAGATGCATCCAGCCATTTTTTAAAAAGCGGAATATCGGGCTGTTTAATCCATTGAACAGGCTGTGCCCCTGCCTTATCTTTAGAAATAAATGGACCTTCTAGGTGGATTCCTAGACATTGCGCCTGACTTCCTGCATGTTCTTCATTACTTTGTTTCCACTGAGCGACATTTTTAAGTGCCTGCTCAATCTCATGATGGTTTTGTGTAATGGTTGTCGCTAAAAAACTTGTCGTTCCTTCTGATGGAAGGTTGTCAGCGAGTGTATTCATCGCTTCTGCTGTCGCATCCATCATGTCTGCACCATATCCACCATGGATGTGAATATCAATCATTCCAGGGAGTAAATAAAAGTTTTCCCGGGAAATATATACTTTTTCATAATTTCCTGTCGGTGGTGATGTTGAAATATAGTCAATCTTGCCATCGCGTAAACCGACAAAACCGTTTTCAATGATCTTTGTCTTTGTCACAATATGAATATTGGAGAGCAATAAAGAACCGCTCATGTTTGAGCCCCCTTATTCGTTATCTTTCATTTAAGTTTACTCTTTTTAAGTATAGTTGTCTATACCAGTGAGGGCGGTGAAACAGGAACAGGATAAAATACTGTTTTGGGTTCATCATTGAAAGTGATAAAATAGAGCTGTATTTCTGAATCGCCTGTGATAAAAGGAGGAAGAAGCGTGCCGAAAGTTCGTACGAAGGACATAATGGAACAATTTCATCTTGAACTGGTAAGTGGGGAAGAAGGGATTAATCGTCCCATTACAATCAGTGATCTTTCCAGACCAGGTATTGAAATGGCTGGTTATTTTACATATTACCCAAAAGAAAGAGTTCAACTTTTAGGGAAAACAGAGCTTTCTTTTTTTGAACAGCTCCCAGAACGCGAACGAAAGCAGAGAATGATGTCTCTTTGTACAGATATTACCCCTGCCATTATTCTGTCTCGAGATCGTGATGTGCCGAAGGAATTAATCGAAGCATCAAATGAAAATGGCGTGCCCGTTTTACGATCTAGCCTAAAAACGACAAGACTTTCGAGTCGATTGACCAACTTTTTAGAAAGTAAGCTGGCACCAACGACTGCCATTCATGGTGTGCTCGTCGATGTATATGGTGTAGGTGTATTATTAATTGGGAAAAGCGGAGTAGGAAAAAGTGAAACAGCCTTAGAATTAGTGAAGAGGGGACATCGCCTCGTTGCAGACGATTGCGTGGAAATCCGTCAAGAGGATCAGGATACGTTAGTCGGAAGTGCACCAGAGCTGATTGAACATCTTTTAGAAATCCGCGGGTTAGGCATTATTAATGTGATGACCTTATTTGGAGCAGGCGCTGTCAGAAGTTATAAGAGAATTACGATTGTGATGAATCTGGAGCTTTGGGAACAAGGCAAACAGTATGATCGTTTAGGACTTGAAGAAGAGAAAATGAGAATTATTGATACAGATGTGCCGAAGCTGACGATCCCTGTGCGGCCAGGTCGAAACTTAGCGGTTATCATTGAAGTGGCTGCGATGAACTTCAGGCTGAAACGTATGGGACATAATGCAGCAGAACAATTTACAAGTAAACTTGCCGATGTCATTGAAGACAATGGCCAAGATGAATAGGAGTTGACTATATGAACGAAGCAATTCAGCCAATTGATCCGATCGCTTTTCAGCTCGGACCTATTTCGGTTCATTGGTATGGTGTGATTATTGGGGTCGGAGCCTTGCTTGGACTCTGGCTCGCACTGAGAGAATGTGAAAAAAGAGGAATCAATAAAGATCTGTTTATTGACTTAATCTTATTTGCCATTCCAATCGCGATTATTTGTGCCCGAATTTATTATGTATCCTTCGAATGGGATTACTATCAGCAGCATCCAAACGAAATCATTAAAATCTGGAATGGTGGAATTGCGATTCACGGCGGGCTGATTGGTGCCGTGCTGACAGCCATCGTTTTTACAAAAGTGAGAAAGGTATCGTTTTGGAAAATAGCTGATGTCGCAGCACCAAGTATTTTACTAGGGCAGGCAATTGGACGCTGGGGGAACTTTATTAACCAAGAAGCGCATGGTGAGGCGGTTTCAAGAGCCTTTTTAGAAAATTTGCATCTGCCTGAGTTTATCATTAATCAAATGTATATTGATGGTACCTATTATCACCCGACGTTCTTATACGAATCATTATGGAATCTTGCCGGTGTTGTCATATTGATTTTATTACGAAGAACTTCGCTGCGCAGAGGCGAAATCTTCTTGTCTTATTTAATTTGGTATTCAATCGGCCGTTTCTTCATTGAAGGGATGAGAACAGACAGCTTAATGCTGACAGAACATCTTCGAATCGCACAGATGATTTCGATTGCGATATTCGCAGTGGCTGTTCTACTGATTTTCTTTAGAAGAATGAAAGGATACGCATCAATTCCGTATAAAGAGAACAATTCATCGAATTAAGCAGGGGGGATGAGAAGAGATGAGAGAGACATGGAAAAACGGCTTGAAAGCAGGGCTATCGACAACTTGGACTCTTGGCAAAGTTATCTTTCCAGTAACTATTCTCGTCAGTATCTTGCAGCATACGCCTGTCATGGATTGGATCATCCGATTCATTCAGCCATTTATGGGGCTGTTTGGTCTTTCGGGGGAAGCAGCGATTCCGCTTGTATTAGGAAACATGCTGAATTTGTATGCGGGAATTGCAGCCATTTTGACATTAGAGCTTCCTGTGAAGGAAGTGTTTATTTTGGCAGTGATGTTGTCCTTTTGCCATAACCTGATCATCGAATCGACAGTGGCAGCAAAGGTTGGACTGAGAGTATCTGTGATTTTGCTGGTTAGAATCAGTCTTGCTGTTATTTCTGCTATTGTCATTCATCTCGTTTGGCAGGGAGGCGAGGAGCCGGCGCAATATGGACTTTTGAGTGCAGCTCAGGCGGCTGATGTGCCTTCCAGCTGGTACATGATTGTTCTGCTTGCTATACAAAAAGCAGTACTCGGTGTGCTGCAGCTTGCCTGTATCGTTATCCCGCTCATGATCATCATTCAATTCATGAGAGATTTAGGTTGGCTTCATACACTGTCTAAGTGGCTGTCACCTTTTACTAGAATGCTTGGAATGAAAGAAAATACGTCTATGACAATGGTGGCTGGATTAACGATTGGTCTGGCGTATGGAGCCGGCGTGATGATGAAGGCAGTGGAAGAGGACGGTGTGAGTAAAAAGGACTTAACCCTTGCTTTTATTTTCCTCGTTGCCTGCCATGCGGTGGTCGAAGATACGCTGGTTTTTATTCCACTTGGTATTCCAGTATGGCCGCTTCTTGTGATCCGCCTGATTTCTGCAATTTTATTGACAGCTGCCATTAGCTATATTTGGCGGAAGCGGGAACATGCAGCTGTTAGAAAGGAAGCCATATGAACGAATCGACGATCAACACAGTGCTATTTGATTTAGATGGCACATTAATCAATACAAATGAATTAATTATTGCTTCATTTCAGCATACGCTGGATCATTATTACCCTGGTCAGTACAGCCGTGAGGATATTCTTCATTTCATTGGTCCGTCCTTGTTTGATACATTCTCTGCGATGGATCCTGAGTTGACGGATGACATGATTCAGATGTACCGCACGTTTAATCATAAGCAGCATGATCAGCTTGTGACTGAATATGAGACCGTTTTAGACACATTGAAAGTCCTGCAGGATCGAGGATTTAAGCTCGGTATTGTCACAACGAAGATACGGGATACGGTTTTAATGGGATTGAAGCTGACCGGTTTAGAGCCGTTCTTTGAGGTCATTGTGACGCTCGATGATGTACAAAATGAGAAGCCGCATCCGGAGCCTGTTCAGCTTGCATTATCAAAGCTTGGAAGTGATCCGCATGAAGCGGTGATGGTCGGTGATAATTATCATGACATTTTGTCTGGTCAAGCGGCAGGGACAAAAACGGCAGGTGTGGCTTGGTCTATTAAGGGAGAAGAGGCCCTTTTAAAGCATCGCCCTGACTTCATGCTGAAGAAAATGAGTGATCTCCTGGCGATTGTTGGAGCTGATTAAGTTGAGAAAAACAGATCGATATCCTGTAAAAGGGGTCAATTCGCTGCGGCAAGTCTATCGGACAGTTCCCTTTTTCAAAGTGGTGAAAAATTTCATTTTTATTCAAATAGCAAGGTACACGCCGTTTATGGGAATGAAGAATTGGATATACCGAACCTTTCTTCGTATGAAGGTCGGCGAGGATACGGCGTTTGCCTTAATGGTGATGGTTGATCTGATGTTTCCTGAGAAAATCACCGTCGGTCGAAATAGTGTAATCGGTTATAACACGACCATCTTATCCCATGAGTATTTGATTAAAGAGTACAGACTTGGGGAAGTCTATATTGGTGATGAAGTCTTAATTGGAGCTAATTCCACTATTTTACCTGGTGTGACCATTGGGGATGGAGCAATTGTATCGGCTGGCACACTTGTTCATAAGGATGTGCCAGCAGGCTCATTTGTTGGAGGAAATCCAATGCGCATGATTTATACGAAGGAAGAAATGGAAGCACGTCAATCTAAGTCTGCTGAGTAGCTCGGCAGACTTTTTTGTTGACAATGTGACATGGTGTAACTATAATGATTACAACAGAGGTGAGAAAACATGAAAATCAGCAGCAGATTTACTGTCGCTGTCCATATTCTGGCCTTGCTATCACTTGAAAAAGGATCTTTACAGACATCGGAGGATATCGCAGGAAGTGTGAATACAAACCCAGTGGTCATCCGCCGCATTATGAGTAAATTAAAAAAAGCAGGCCTAATCTCAACGAGTCTTGGCAAAGGTGGTTCTCAGCTGAACCGCAGTGAAGACGACATCACATTGCTCGATGTGTATAAAGCGGTTGAAGTCGTAGATGAGGGTGAATTGTTTCAAATTCATGAAAGCCCAAATCCTGACTGTCCGATCGGTGCAAATATTCAAGCGGTGCTTGAATTAATTTTATGCCGCGCTCAAAGTGCGATGGAGCAAGTACTTGCTGAGATCAAATTAAGTGAACTAACGCATGTGCTAATCAAAAAAATTGGATGATCAATTCAATTTTTTTTACCTCTGTTGTAACTGTATTGGTTACACCTTTCTTTATCAACATAAAACCATATTGCAGGAGGAGTTAACATGAAAATTGGAATTATTGGCGCAACAGGAAAAGCAGGACAAGAAATTGTGAAAGAGGCTCAATCAAGAGGACATGAAGTAACGGCAATCGTCCGCGATGCACAAAAAGTGACTGATTCATCACTAGCTGTTCTTGAGAAGGATGTGTTTCACTTGCAAGCAGATGACATCAAAGGATTTGATGTGATTGTGAATGCATTTGGCGCACCTCCTGGACAGGAGCATCTTCACGTAGAAGCAGGGAAAAAGCTGATTGATATTTTAAAAGAAACACCTGAGACTCGTTTAATCGTTGTTGGCGGAGCAGGAAGTCTATTTGTAGATGAGGCGAAAACAACAAGACTTGTGGACACACCAGAATTTCCGAAGGAGTATGTGCCTACTGCTTCTCAGCAAGGAGAAAATCTAAAAGATCTTCAACAGTCAGAGGGATTAAAATGGACATTCCTCAGTCCAGCCGCATTCTTTAATCCAGCTGGCAAACGTACAGGTTCATACGTGAAAGGGAAAGACAATCTGATTGTCAATTCTAAAGGTGACAGCTATGTAAGCTATGCTGACTACGCCATTGCACTGGTTGATGAAGTGGAGCAGGCAGCCCATGTTGGAGAACGTTTTACCGTCGTATCTGAAGCTGAATAAGCAGGTTCATGGCCGCCTAAAAATGATAAATGGGGAGTCTAACGTATGAACGAGCAAGAATTGTCTTTCATTTATGTATGGGATGCGTATTGTGGCTGGTGTTATGGATTTTCAAACAGTATCCGCACTTTGCATGAAAATCATCCGGATATATCACTAACACTTGTGTCGGGTGGTTTATTTGTAGGGGAAAGGAGTCTTCGGATAAAGGATTATCCGCACATTCCAGAAGCAAATCAGCGTATTAGTCAGCTGACTGGTGTCGAGTTTGGTGAACGTTATCAGAAGCTGCTAGCAAACGGAACGTTTCTTTTAGACTCTGAGGCTGCGGCCATTGGTTTTTCTGCATTAAGATCCATCGCACCTGAGCATTCATTGTACTTGGCTTCATCGATGCAAAAGGCTTTTTATCAAGACGGAAAAAGTCTGAGTGATGAGGAAACGTATCGGGAGATCGCTTTGGCGCATCATCTTGATCCTGACGCAGTCATTGAACGTATGAAAACAAAAGAAGCGATCAATGATGCATATGCTGACTTTGCGAAGGTTCATCAACTTCATGTGAATGGCTATCCTACACTTTTATTAAAAAGAGGGGATGAATACTTCAGCTTGGGCGGAGGTGCAATGACGGCTGAAAAGCTTGAAGACCGCCTGAAGGAATTTCTAGAAAAATAAATCATTTAAAAACAACCTCTATGCGGATAGAGGTTGTTTTTTACGCTTTAATGATAATCGCCTGACTGCCCATCTGTTCCCAAGAATCTTCAAATTGATCACGGTCGACCTTTTGATTCTTTTCTCCATATGGGTTATTCAAGTAGACATGCTCCTTGTCATAGCCTGTGATGACTACGCTATGCACATTAAAGCTTACATCTATTTTGCCATTTGGTGTATTCCAAGTTTCGATGTTATCGGTTTTGTCGAAGGTGGATGTCGTAATCACCCAGACGGGATAGCCCTTTTCAAGTGACTGATAGATGGCCTTTTTAACAGGCTTTCCGGTTAAGTCGACAACTTGATCGCCCGCGTATTTTTTCGCAAGCTGATAAATCGGTTCGTGGTAAACCCCAAGACCCGGTCCATTCTCCATATCGCCTACAAATCCGTCATGAGGGTCACCTTTTAAGCCATTTTCATAATTGAGCGGAACACGTTTGATTTCATTTGCCAATGCGTTTTTCGTTACGTGTTCATAGCCGCTGTAATGAAGTAGCATCGCTAAGCTCGTGACTTCGCATCCATTATAAAGCCTTGGTGCATCCATTTGATTGTAGAGAATGACGTCCATGGCTTTTTTGCTTCCTTTTAGTGAATGATGTGTGGTTTCTGCTTTTTTTGTTGAACGAGTTTCTTCAGCCGCGAGTGCCGTATCGTTTTCTTTTTTTGCTGCTTCTTGCGGCGAAGCTGTTTTCTTGACTTGGTCGATTTGTGAAACGTATATAAAGCCGAAATAAACAAGACATGCGCACAACAAAGTTAAGATTAATGTCTGGATGAACTTCACTGTTAATCTCCTGTGTTATTCAATATTTTTAAGTATTATAGCACGTTCCTTCACCGAACATGCAGAAAAGGCACAGGTGTCACTTGAATGTAATAATTCCAGAATATGTTGATGAAAATAGAGAGAAATAAAAATGATTGATTTAATCACTTTATTTTGTTAGCATATTATCATATTAGCGAACTAAAGGATTCGGAATTTTTTGTTTTAATGTGTTGGAGGTGCGGAAGAACATGTTTATGTTTGAGAAACCATATGGTATGCGGGATTCATTACCTGGATTGTATGAGACGAAGAAAAAAGTGAGACATTCTTTAACAGAGGTCATGAATGGTTGGGGTTTCCGTTTAATGGAGACACCAACGCTTGAATTTTACGATACAGTCGGTGTGCAATCGGCGATTACTGATACACAACTTTTTAAACTTCTTGATCAAAACGGGCAAACCCTTGTACTGAGACCTGATATGACAGGTCCGATTGCAAGGGTGGCGGCTTCTAAGCTTCATGAACAGGCGTATCCGCTTCGTGTCGGGTATGCAGCGAGTGTGTTTCGTGCGCAGGAAAGAGAAGGCGGAAGACCATCAGAATTTGAGCAGGTCGGAATTGAATTGATTGGTGATGGTTCGATTAGTGCAGATGCTGAAGTCATCGCACTTGCCGTATTTGCCTTAAAAAATGCCGGGCTAAGGTCCTTCAAAATCGCGATCGGGCATGTCGCTTTAGCAGAGACGTTATTTGTCGATGTACTCGGAAATACAGAGCGTGCAAACGTCCTTCGCCGCTTCTTATATGAAAAGAATTATGTAGGATACCGTCAGCATGTGAAACAATTACCGCTTTCCTCCATCGATAAAATGAGGCTGTTACAGCTTTTAGAGTTAAGAGGCGGCCAAGAAGTGATAGAGCGGGCAGAGGAAATCGTCGTTTCACAAGAAGGAAAAGAGGTGCTCGCACAGCTAAAGTCGCTATGGGAGACACTTGAAGATTACGGCTGTACAGAATATATCCGTTTAGATTTAAGCATGGTGAGTCATATGAGCTATTATACGGGTATTTTGTTTGAAGTATTTGCTGATCATGTTGGATCGGTCATCGGAAGTGGCGGTAGATATGATCAATTACTTGCTCATTTTAATGCACCCGCACCAGCTACAGGGTTCGGACTTCGACTAGACCGTCTTCTTGAAGCGCTGGATGCGAAAGAGATCAATGAGCCGCAGGAAGCTGTGATTTTTAGCAAAGAACAAAGACTTGAAGCTTTTGCTTTTGCAGAAAAGGAGCGGTCAAAAGGGAAAAAGATCGTCCTGCAAGACTTAGCGGGGATTGAAAATATTGACGCGATGACCAAGGCATTTGAACAGGTGACTTATTTTATCGGCGCTAGAAAGGAAGAGCGAAATGGGTAAAGTGTTGACGATGGCGATGCCAAAGGGCCGGATATTTGAAGAAGCAGCCGGGCTGTTAAGACAGGCGGGGTACCAGCTGCCAGAGGAATTCGAAGATTCAAGAAAATTAATCATAGATGTACCAGAAGAAAACCTCCGCTTTATTTTAGCTAAGCCAATGGATGTGACCACCTACGTAGAGCACGGTGTGGCGGATGTTGGCATTGCAGGGAAGGATGTCATGCTCGAAGAAGCTCGTGATGTGTACGAAGTGCTCGATTTAAACATCAGTAAATGTCATTTAGCTGTTGCTGGTTTGCCAGGAGCGAGCTGGGGTGGTGTCGCACCGCGTGTGGCAACAAAGTACCCAAATGTCGCATCGTCCTATTTTAGAGAGCAAGGGGAGCAGGTGGAGATCATTAAGCTGAATGGTTCCATTGAATTAGCACCGCTCATTGGGCTTGCCGATCGCATTGTTGACATTGTCTCTACAGGTCAAACACTAAAGGAAAATGGACTTGTGGAAACGGAGCATATTTGTGATATCACGTCACGTTTTATTGTCAATCCTGTGAGCTACAGGATGAAGGATACGGTGATCGATGAAATGGCACAGCGTCTTGCAAGAATTATTGAAGGAGAAGAGGAGGAATCATCATGAACATCACCTGCATACAAGAAGGTGAGACAGATACTCTCTCACTCAAACGGACTTTAGATACAGGAACAGAAGAGCAGCGTCAGGCTGTTCAGCGCATTATACAAGAAGTGAGAACAAATGGTGATGAAGCTGTACGGTCTTTTACAAAGCAATTCGATGGCGTGTTGATTGAACATCCGCTTGTCACAGAAGGTGAAATGGAAGAAGCTTACCAACGTTTGGATAAAGAGATGGTTCAGATTATCCAAACGGCTATCAAGCATATTCGCACATACCACGAGCGCCAGCTGACCTCTTCTTGGTTTTATCACCAAAAGGACGGCTCAATGCTTGGTCAAAAGGTGACACCGCTTGATGCGGTAGGTGTGTATGTCCCGGGTGGAACAGCTGCTTATCCATCATCCGTCTTAATGAATGTAATCCCTGCGCTAGTTGCTGGCGTTGAACGAATCGTTCTTGTGACACCCCCTGGGAAAGATGGACGTCTCTCTGACGCTGTCTTAGCTGCGGCGAAGGAGCTTGGTATTTCTGAGATGTATAAAATGGGCGGTGCACAGGCGATTGCGGCACTTGCCTATGGAACGGAAAGCATCAAGCCTGTTGATAAAATCACAGGTCCAGGGAACATTTATGTAGCGCTGGCAAAGAGGGAAGTATTTGGTCAGGTAGATATTGATATGATTGCAGGTCCAAGTGAAATTGCAGTTCTAGCAGACGAAACAGCAATCGCGCATGAGGTAGCGGCGGATTTACTTTCGCAGGCAGAGCATGATGCCCTTGCATCTAGTATTTTGGTAACACCGTCTAAGACACTTGCTGAAAGCGTGCAGGCTGAAGTCAGAAAGCAGCTTGATACTTTGCCGAGAAAATCAATCGCAGCACAATCCATTCAAGATCATGGCCATATTTACGTGACAGAATCAATTGATCGTGCAGTAGACGTCGTCAATCAATTAGCACCAGAGCACTTAGAGGTGCTGACAGCATATCCAGAATCACTTCTTGGTCAAATCAAGCATGCGGGTGCGATTTTCTTAGGACGCTATAGTCCAGAGCCGGTGGGCGATTATTTTGCAGGGCCGAATCATGTGCTGCCAACAAACGGAACAGCTCGATTCTCCAGCCCGCTTGGTGTGACTGATTTTCAAAAGAAAACGAGCATTATTTCATATAGTCAAGAGGCCTTTGAAACACACCGGGAAAGCATTGCCGCTTTTGCCAGATTAGAAGGGCTTGAAGCACATGCAAGGTCGATTGAAGCGAGAAAGCGGGAGGAATCGTAATGAGACAGGCGAAAACAGCGAGAAAAACAAATGAAACGAACATTTCATTAGCGCTAGAAATTGATGGAGAAGGAAAAGCGGATATTCAAACAGACGTCCCTTTTATGACGCACATGCTTGATTTATTTACGAAGCATGGACACTTTAATTTGACCGTCGATGCGAAAGGAGATACGGATGTTGATGATCACCACACAACAGAAGATATCGGCATTGTGCTCGGGCAAATGTTTAAGGAAGCGTTAGGCGATAAAAAGGGAATTAAGCGGTATGGTTCAAGCTTTGTTCCGATGGACGAAACTCTTGCCCAGGTCGTGGTCGATTTAAGCAATCGTCCTCATTTGGAAATGAGAGCGGCCTTTCCAAGTCAAAAGGTAGGTACCTTTGATACAGAGCTAGTACATGAGTTTCTGTGGAAATTTGCACTTGAAGCCCGGATCAACCTTCATGTCATTGTTCACTACGGAACGAATACACACCATATGATTGAAGCCATTTTTAAAGCGATGGCACGTGCCTTAGATGAAGCAACAACCATTGATCCACGTGTGAAAGGAATTCCTTCGACAAAGGGGATGCTCTAATGATCGGAGTCATTGATTACGGAATGGGAAATTTGTTCAGCGTATCAAAAGCACTGGAACGAGCAGGTGCCCGTTATATCGTTTCCTCTGATGTGGAGGAGCTGAAAAAAGCAGATGCTTATATTTTGCCCGGAGTTGGTTCGTTTCGTGATGCAATGCAGCTGTTAAAAGAGACTGGACTTGAGGCGTTTATTCATCAAGTTGTGCAGGAAGGAAAGCTGTTATTCGGCATTTGCCTTGGCATGCAGCTGTTATTTGAAGAAAGCGAAGAGGCAGGCCGCACAAAAGGATTGGGGCTGTTAAAAGGGCGTGTCGTTCTTTTAAAAGATCGTGATCAGGACGGGAAAAGGCTGAAGGTACCTCATATGGGGTGGAATGAGCTCACATTTCATCAGCCCTCCCCATTGTTTGACGGTGTACCAGAAGGATTTGCATACTTTGTTCACTCTTATTATGTGAGTGATATGAACCCAGATGAGCAATTAGCAAGCGCGGACTATGGTGTTCAAGTACCAGCAATCGTTGGCAAGGGAAATGTGCTTGGTGCACAGTTTCACCCTGAAAAAAGCAGTACAACGGGAATGGCGCTGCTCAAACAATTTATTCAATTAGCAAACGAACAGAGGGTGAGCAAATGAGTGAGTTTACATTATATCCAGCGATTGATATGAGAAATGGCAAATGTGTACGTCTTGTACAAGGTGATTATGATCAAGAAACCATTTATGGAGATTCACCGCTCGACATGGCCGCGAAATTTGCGAAGGATGGAGCAACGTGGATTCATCTTGTGGATCTAGATGGTGCAAAAGCAGGGAAACGTGTCAATCATGAGCATGTGCTGGCGATTGCATCTTCTTTAGATGTGAAGGTACAAATCGGCGGCGGTATTCGGACAGAAGAAGACGTTGCTTTTTATTTAAAGAGCGGCGTCGATAGAGTGATACTTGGCAGCTCAGCTGTATCTAACCCAGCCTTTGTGAAAAAAATGCTGGCGCAATATGGAGAGAAAATCGCAATTGGGATTGATGCGCGAAATGGCTTTGTATCGACTGAAGGGTGGCTTGAAACGTCTAAAGTGAAGGCAGAGGAGCTCGGCAGGGAATTGGCAAAGGAAGGCGCAGAGGTCTTTATTTTCACCGATATTCAAATGGATGGCATGCTGTCTGGTCCCAATGTGGAAAGCACGGTTCGCTTAGCAGAAGCAACCGGCAAACAAGTGATTGCTTCAGGCGGTGTCAGCGCGGTAGCTGATCTTCAAAAGCTGTCAGCGCAAAAAGAAACTGGTGTGTCTGGTGCGATCATTGGAAAAGCACTTTACACGAAGCAGTTTACTTTAGCGGAAGCATTTGAAGGGCTTGACCGCATATGATGACAAAACGAATCATCCCATGTCTTGATGTGAAGGAAGGGCGTGTTGTCAAAGGAGTGCAATTCCTAGGCTTAAAGGATGCTGGTGATCCGGTAGAATTAGCGCAGATCTATGATGAGGCAGGGGCGGATGAACTTGTCTTTCTAGATATTTCTGCGTCGCATGAAGGCCGGAAAACGATGGTGGATGTGGTTAAACAAGTCGCGTCCACTCTTGCCATACCATTTACGGTAGGAGGCGGGATTAACCACCTTGATGACATGAAGCGTATATTAAGAGCGGGTGCAGACAAAGTATCTGTCAATACAGCAGCTGTGTTAAGGCCAGAACTGATTTCAGAAGGTGCTGACTTTTTTGGCTCCCAGTGTATCGTTGTCGCAATTGATGCAAAATACGATGAAGAGAAAAAAGCATATATGGTCTATACACACGGGGGACGCCGTCAAACAGATTTAGAGGTTAGCGACTGGGCGAAGGAAGCTGTGCAAAGAGGTGCAGGAGAGATTTTACTGACAAGTATGGATGCCGATGGTGAAAAGACAGGCTTTGATCATCGATTGACAAAGCTTGTATCAGAGGCAGTCACTGTGCCAGTTATCGCTTCTGGCGGCGCTGGCAATGCCCAGCATATGCTGGAGGCATTTACAAAAGGAGAAGCTGATGCAGCATTAGCAGCCTCCATTTTCCATTACAAAGAAACCTCCATTCACGAGGTAAAGACATATTTGAGAGAACACGGGGTGAAGGTCAGATGAAACAGGCAAATGAATTAACTTTTAATGAAGCAGGCCTGATTCCTGCGATTGTACAGGATGCTCAAAGTAAGGAAGTACTGACGCTGGCATATATGAATCAAGAATCCTATGAAAAAACGCTGGAGACAGGTGAAACATGGTTTTATAGCCGGTCGAGAAACGAGCTTTGGCACAAAGGCGCCACCTCCGGACATACCCAGCAAGTGAGTTCTATCCGATATGACTGCGACAAGGACGCTTTGCTTGTCCTTGTCGCGCCAAGCGGCCCAGCCTGTCATACTGGCAGCTATAGCTGTTTTTCGGAAGAAGGCGTAAAGCGTCAAAGCGAAGAGCAGGATCGTTTTGCGATATTAAATGAACTTGAACAGGTCATTGCAAAGCGTCAGGCGGAAATGCCTGAAGGTGCTTATACTACCTATCTATTTGAAAAAGGGGTCGATAAAATCCTGAAAAAGGTAGGGGAAGAAGCGTCTGAGGTGATCATTGCAGCGAAAAACCGGGATCAAGAAGAATTGAAATGGGAAACAGCGGACCTCCTCTATCATCTTCTTGTGCTATTACGTGAACAGCAATTACCGCTTGATGATGTATTAAAGGTATTAAAAAAGCGTCATCAAGGTGAATGAAAAGCCGGGGGATATCCCAGGCTTTTTATTTTTAAATGAAAAACAAATCCTTCCTTTCCTTTTGTTCTATGTGACGACTGGTGAAGTATGTTATACTACACACGGTACACTGTTCGAAATGGAGGGTATCGGTGAGTAAATACACTTCTCAAAATAATCACACACAAGTCGTCCAGCTTTTTCAAGATGGGCATTACTTTTTTCATAAAGGTCTTAAAGCATATAGAGAAAGAAATTTGTCTAGGGCAAGTAAGCTAATACAGCGGGCCATCGTACTTGAGCCTGAAAATGTAGAAATGCTGTCACAGCTTGCCATTATTTATACTGAAATGGGTCATTACCAGCAATCAAACGAACTGCTTGATTTCATCCTCGAACACATCGATGAAAACATGTCTGAGTGTCACTACTTTAAAGCCAATAATTATGCCAATCTCGGACTATTTCAAGAGGCATATAAATCAGCTACTGCTTATGCCGCACTGGAAGAGAACGGGGAATTTGCGGATGAAAATGACGATCTCCTGGACCTGCTCGATATGAGCGACGAAGAGGACGAAGATTTTCCTTATGATCAGGATGACCTGATTGTGAAGCAGGATCAAGCAAACCATTTGCTAGAAAGCGGCAGACTCGATGAAGCCATTGAGATGCTGGAACAGATGATTGTTGAGTATCCAGAATTTTGGTCAGCGTATAATAATCTCGCTTTGGCCTATTTTTATTCTGGTCGAATCCATCAGGCGAAAGAAATGTTGAACCGGGTCCTTCATGAAAATCCCGGTAATCTGCATGCCCTTTGCAATCAGCTAGTCTTCTACCATTATGAAAAAGAAGAAGAGAAGGTCAACAAGTTAGCGAAGCAATTAACGCACGTGTATCCAATACTAAGTGAACAGCGTTATAAGCTTGGTGCAACATTTGCCCTTGTAGGAGAATTTGAATGGGCCTTTAAATGGCTTTATTCTTTGTACAAAACAGGCTTTCAGGGAGATAGTACATTTTTATACTGGCTTGCAAGCGCAGCCTATCATACAGGCCACAAGACGCTCGCCCAAACGGTTTGGGATAAGATGGTCGAAGAAGACATCGACGCAGATGAAATCAAGCCGTGGCAGGATAAACCTGAGGTGACTGAGCCAATGGTCTCAATTGAGGAACGGCTGACTGCGTATTATGTCAGTAAGCAAAAAGGAGAACGTGACGTTCTGCAGTCTGTCCTTGATGCACGTGCAGCGAAAACGGCCTTTGAACAGCAATTCATAGAACTGCTTTTGTATGAAGATGAAATGAAAGAAAAGTCTTTTTCAGAAGATGCAGTTTTTGCAAAACAGGCGGCATCCAGTTTAGAGGAAGCCGTTCAGCCTGACAGCCATATGCCTTATTTTTGGTTATTCCATATTATTCAGCAGGCACGTGCTTCTGGTATTGATAAGAAAAATGCGCCTGCCTGGGCAGCAGCATCTTATTATCTATGGATGAATGAACAAGAAGAATCAGCTGTCAGCAAAAAAGACATTGCGTCTGCTTTTCAAATCAGTGTTCAAACACTGTCAAAATACGAACGAGAAATCTGTACGTTAATTGATTAAATAGGTAAATAGATTCAGAACATCCCAGCATGGCCGAAAAGGTCATGCTTTTTTCTTGGATAAAAAGGTGGGATTTGCAAGGAATTGGCGAAGTATGACAATCACGACATGTTTTTGAAACATAAATGTAATAAAAATATTAGCTCATTTTGTCGATGTCTCATGTATAATGAAAATCGTGGATTAAAACAAAGATAGATATTTAAATATTTTACTATACATAATGAAACACCCAGTGATGAAACAATCTGGTCAACATCTGACTGAACAATCAGGAAGAAAGACATAGAGAGCACAGATTGGTCGCAGAGAATTTGCTGCTTTCTAATGTCGCTTGGGAAATTGTCAAAGGAGGAACTATTTGTGAAAAAGTTTATTACTTTCGGTTTAGCTTCGGTGATCGGAGCGAGCGGTTTATTTATTCCATTTACACATGAAGCAAACGCACAGAACTTTGAACAAAAGAAACAAGAACTAGACAGCAAGCAATCTGAGGTAAACAAGAATCTTCAAAAGAAAAAAGAAGAGCTTTCAAAGCTTGAAGCAAAACAAGAGGCACTTGCACAAAAGCTTAAAGATATTGATGAGAAAGCTTTAAAAACAAGTGATCAAATCGAAGAAAAACAAAAAGAAAATGAAAAAACAAAAAAAGAAATCAAAGCACTGAAAAAAGAAATTGCTGATACAGAAAAACGTATTGAAGAAAGAAACGAGTTCTTGAAAAAGCGTGTACGTGCCCTTCAAGAGAGCGGCGGTTCTACGAAATACATAGATGTATTACTAGGAGCAAAAAGCTTTAGCGATTTCATCAGCCGTGCAGGTGCAGTTTCTACACTAATCAACGCAGACAGTGAAATCATTAAAGAGCAGGAAAAAGACAAAGCAGAGCTTCAAAAGTCTGAAAACGAATTAAACACAAAGCTTGAAAATGTGCAAAGCACACTTGCAAAGCTTGAAACACTTCAATCAGACTTGAATAAACAGCTTGATGAAAAAGACAAGCTATTCAAGCAAGTGAAAAAGCAAAAAGGAAGTGCTTTTTCTGAAATCAGCGAGTTAAACAGTGAGGCTAACAGCATTGCATCTGAAAAGGACGCAACAGTAGCTGCACAAAAACAAGCTGAAAAAGAAGCTAGAGAAGCAGCTCAAAAAGCAAAAGAAGAAAAAGCGCAAAGACAACAGCAGCAGCGTCAAGCTAGTGTTCAAGCGGAAGACAACAGCTCAAATAACGATAGCAGCCCGTCTTCAAGTAACAGCGGGTCATCTAATAATAACAATAACAATAATAACAGCAACAGCAGTTCACCAAGCAAGAAGCCATCTACTGGCGGTGGATCACCTGTCAGCAGTAACGTAGGCGGAATTGAAGGTGCAATCAGCACAGGTTCTACTATTGTTGGACAATCTCCATATAAATGGGGCGGCGGCAGATCACAAGCCGATATTGACGCACGTCGTTTTGACTGTTCTTCATTCGTTCGCTGGGCTTTTGCATCAGCAGGTATCAACCTTGGACCAGTTGGCGGTACAACAACAGATTCGCTTGTAGGTAAAGGAAGAGCTGTAAGTGCATCTGACATGAAACGCGGAGACCTTGTGTTCTTTGATACGTATAAAGTAAATGGACACGTTGGTATTTACTTAGGAAACGGTACATTCTTGAACGATAACAGCTCTCGCGGTGTTTCAGTTGACTCAATGAGCAACGTATACTGGAAAAAAGCATTCAAAGGCGTTGTAAGAAGAGTCGTTGAATAAATCATTACTTTTTATATAACCGTAAACAGGCTTCCTTAAACAGCAGTTTAAGGAAGCTTTTTCTTTTTTTGAAGATATGAGCAAATGATTCGCTTATTCCCCGCAGATTTAATAGGATATGGGTAAGGAATAAAAACTAAGAGTGGAAATGATGCTCTCTGTCATGAATGGAAGCATCACCCAAGGGCATTCTAATAAGAAATGCGAGCAGCAATTGAAGAGGGAGTGACAGTTGTGTCAGAAGAAAAAATCTACGATACGATCATCATTGGAGCGGGTCCTGCCGGAATGACAGCCGCTGTTTATACATCACGGGGAAATCTTTCAACATTAATGATTGAAAGAGGAATTCCAGGCGGACAAATGGCGAATACGGAAGATGTCGAGAACTATCCTGGCTTTGAAAGCATTTTGGGGCCGGAACTTTCAAATAAAATGTTTGAGCATGCGAAGAAATTCGGTGCAGAGTATGCGTATGGCGATATCAAAGAAATCGTGAACGGTGAAGAATACAAAATCGTCAAAGCCGGCTCAAAAGAATACAAAGGACGCTCTGTCATTATCGCGGCAGGGGCTGAATACAAAAAAATCGGTGCACCAGGTGAAAAAGAACTTGGCGGCCGCGGCGTATCATATTGTGCAGTATGTGACGGAGCATTCTTTAAAAACAAAGAGCTTGTCGTCATTGGCGGCGGAGATTCTGCTGTAGAAGAGGGTGTGTATCTCACACGCTTCGCTTCTAAAGTAACGATTATCCATAGACGCGATAAGCTTCGTGCACAAAGCATTTTACAAGCACGTGCCTTTGATAATGAAAAAATTGACTTCATGTGGAACAAAACCGTCAAACAGATCAATGAAGAAAACGGGAAAGTCGGCAGTGTGACATTGGTTGATACGGTGACTGGTGAAGAAGAAGAGTTTAAAACAGACGGCGCCTTTATCTATATCGGAATGCTGCCACTGTCTAAACCATTTGAAAATCTCGGCATTACAAATAAAGAAGGCTACATCGAGACAAACGAAAGAATGGAAACGAGAGTGGAAGGTATTTTCGCAGCGGGTGACATTCGTGAAAAAACACTTCGTCAAATTGTCACAGCAACAGGAGACGGAAGTATTGCAGCACAAAGCGCACAGCATTATGTAGAAGAGCTTGCTGAAAAACTCAAAGCAACGAAATAATTGGCTGTCGTAAATCCTTAATATAGCGTCATGGGCTTTTAACTGGAATGTAACACGGGTGAAATAATTTTCCGTTATGATAAAACTAGTAATTGACCCCCTTTTATAAGGAATACATGTTTGGCACGGATGTGAATCCGTGTCCTTTTTTTTGCCTAAAATCAGAAATTCACCAGATGTTCACAAATGACGCATGGAGAACCGTTAGATGCTGTAAAATAAAGAGTTGAGAAATGGCTCGTTACATCATTCAAACGAAAACCGGTCTGTTTTCGGGGAAGAACGGGCATGTTCATTGTGGGAGTCAGGTTGAACCTGTATAATAAGTTAAAGACATAAAAGAGTAGGTGACAGCTGATGCAACGAGTAACCAATTGTGTGCTGCATCACGAAGATCAAGTTCTCTTGCTGCAAAAGCCAAGACGGGGCTGGTGGGTAGCACCGGGCGGCAAAATGGAAAGCGGAGAATCGGTCAAGGATTCAGTCGTTCGAGAATATAGAGAAGAAACAGGTATTTATATTTTAAATCCGCAGCTGAAAGGTGTTTTTACCTTTATCATAAAAGAAGGCGATCAAATCGTTCAAGAGTGGATGATGTTCACCTTTATGGCAGATTCATTTACCGGAAAAAACGTAACAGAGTCAGAGGAAGGCATTTTAAAATGGCATGACGTAAAGGATGTGCCTCATTTGCCGATGGCTCCAGGAGATTCCCATATTCTTGATTTCATGCTCAAAGGAAAAGGACTTCTGCACGGCACTTTTACGTATACACCCGATTTTGAGCTGATTGCTTATCGGTTAGATCCTCAGGGAGAATAATACATGAACCGTTTTCATAAAGAAGGAGAGGAAGCAGGCATGAATACACACAAACAAGAAGATATTCAGCTTGTGATTATTACAGGAATGTCAGGTGCGGGGAAAACCGTCGCCATTCAAAGCTTTGAAGATTTAGGCTACTTTTGTGTTGATAACCTGCCGCCATCACTTTTACCGAAGTTCCTAGAGCTCATGAAGGAATCGAATTCCAAGATGAGCAAGGTCGCTCTTGTGATGGATTTGCGCGGACGCGAATTTTTTGACAGCTTAATTGCGGCATTAGATGAAATGAGTGATCTTGACTGGATCACGCCAAGAATTCTATTTTTAGATGCAAATGATAAGGTACTTGTCTCAAGATACAAAGAAACGAGACGTTCGCATCCCCTTGCGACAACAGGTTTGCCGCTTGAAGGAATTGCAATGGAGCGCGAGCTGTTAGAGGAATTAAAAGGCCGGTCTCAAATGATTTTTGATACATCGGATTTAAAACCAAAACAGCTGCGAGAAAAAATCGTCACGCACTTTGCGACAAACCAAGGTCAGGTGTTTACAGTAAACGTGATGTCCTTTGGCTTTAAATACGGTCTGCCGATTGATGCTGATCTTGTCTTTGACGTGAGATTCCTGCCGAATCCTTACTATATTGAGAGTATGCGTCCACAGACTGGAAACGATGAAGAAGTGCGCTCCTATGTGATGAAATGGAGTGAAACGCAAAAATTCACAGAGAAATTAATCGATCTTCTCAGCTTTATGCTTCCGTCGTATAAGAGGGAAGGAAAAAGTCAGCTTGTGATCGCCATCGGCTGTACAGGCGGGCAGCATCGATCTGTGACGCTGGCCAACTATTTATCGGAGTATTTTAAAAACGATTACTATACACATGTCACTCACCGGGACATTGAAAAGAGAAGCAGAAAATAGATGACGACACTACCAAAGGTGGTCATTCTTGGCGGTGGCACTGGCTTATCTGTTTTGCTCAGAGGGCTAAAAACGAAGCCAGTGGACATTACCGCTATAGTAACGGTTGCTGACGACGGAGGCAGCTCAGGCAGACTGCGGCATGATTTGAATATTCCCCCTCCAGGTGATATTCGAAATGTCCTTGCAGCTCTCTCTGATGTTGAACCGCTTGTAGAAGATTTATTTCAGCACCGTTTTAACAAAGGGAATGACTTAACAGGCCACTCACTCGGCAACCTCATTCTTGCGGCCATGACAAATATAACCGGTGATTTTTTTCATGCCGTCACTGAAATGAGCAAGGTTTTAAATGTGAGAGGAAAAGTATTGCCAGCAGCAAATTCAAGTGTTGTTCTTCATGCGGAATTAGAAAATGGGCAAATGGTGACAGGAGAATCGAAAATTCCCACCTATGGTGAGCGAATTAAACGAGTGTTTCTCACACCCGATACGATTGAACCGCTGCCAGAATCTATTCAAGTCATTCGTGAGGCGGATTTGATCGTCATTGGGCCTGGTAGTCTGTATACAAGTATTTTGCCAAACTTGCTTGTGCCGCATATTGGAGAAGAAGTGATTCGCTCAAAGGCGAAAAAAGTGTATATTTGCAATGTCATGACGCAGCCGGGGGAAACGCTTTCCTACAGTGCAGCTGATCATGTTCAGGCATTAAATGATCATATGGATCGTCCATTTATCGATACGATTTTTGTGAACAATAAAGAAATTCCAGAAGAAATCAAAGCAAAATATGCAGAAGAACAGGCACAGCCTGTCCAATTCGACACAGATGCACTGAAAGCAATGGGACTAGAAGTGATTCCTGGAGAAATCATTACATACGACCAGCATGTCATTCGTCATGACACGCTGAAAGTAGCCTCGCTGCTTGTCGATCTGCTGCATCAGAAAAAATAGGAATGGGGGTGGCAAGGATGTCATTTGCATCCGAAACAAAAAAAGAGCTGACTAATCTGGACGTGAAGGACTGCTGCACAAAAGCAGAGCTTTCTGCCCTCATCCGTATGAACGGTTCATTATCTTTCTCTAATCGAAAATTGATTTTAGATATACAGACAGAGAACGCAGCCATTGCAAGACGTATTTATACGCTGCTCAAAAAGAAATACGATGTGACAGTCGAACTGCTCGTCCGTAAAAAAATGAGATTGAAAAAGAATAACGTGTATATTGTCAGACTGGTAGAACGAGCGAAAACCATTTTAGAGGATTTAAAAATATTAGGTGAGCAATTTGTATTTGAGCGCAATATTTCAGAAGAGCTCGTGAAGAAAAGATGCTGCAAGCGCTCCTATATGAGAGGTGCTTTTTTAGCAGGCGGTTCTGTGAATAACCCAGAAACGTCCTCCTATCACCTTGAGATTTTTTCACTATATAAAGAACATAATGATGCCCTTTGTGAGCTGATGAATCAATTTCATCTCAATAGTAAAACACTTGAGCGCAAAAAAGGGTACATTACGTACATGAAGGAAGCAGAAAAAATCACGGAATTTTTAAGTGTTGTGGGCGCTCATAACTCACTGCTTCGCTTTGAAGATGTGCGAATCGTCCGAGACATGAGGAACTCCGTCAACCGGCTCGTCAATTGTGAAACAGCAAACTTGAATAAAACGATTGGTGCATCACTGCGTCAGGTCGAGAACATTCAATTTATTGATGAAAAAATTGGACTTGATGCCCTGCCGGAAAAGCTTCGTGAAATTGCTAAACTGCGAGTCGACTATCAAGAGGTCACGCTGAAGGAACTTGGAGAAATGGTGGAAAGCGGCAAGATCAGCAAGTCAGGGATTAACCACCGTTTAAGAAAACTAGATCAAATCGCAGAACAATTACGAAACGGACAAGCTGTTACACTCAAATAGGAGAATGAAAAAGGGAGGCAGATCATATGGTGGAAAAAACGGTCACCATCCAGCTGAAAACAGGCTTGCAGGCACGTCCAGCTGCTTTGTTCGTACAAGAGGCTAATCGCTTTGGAGCTGATATTTTTCTAGAGAAAGATGGGAAAAAAGTCAATGCGAAAAGCATTATGGGTCTCATGAGTCTAGCGATCAGCTCTGGGGTTACTGTCACACTGATTGCAGATGGTGCGGACGAACAAGAAGCCATTGAGGCGTTAACAGATTTTATCAATCAAGAAAACTGAGTCTCTTCAAAGGCTCAGTTTTTTAGGAGGGAATGTCATGATTCAATCAGCTTTTTTACAGAAGATCGGATATGAAGGCCAGTCGATCACCTTTAATGACTTACCTGTATTATTAAAAAAAATGGCCTATACCTTTCCATTTGAAAATAGATCTGTTCTGAACAAACAATCCTACGCTTTGAATCAAGAAGGGTTGAAGCAGCATCTTCTTGAAGAAAACAGAGGAGGTCTTTGTTACGATCTCAATCCTCTCTTATACTATGTGTTAAAAGAGGCTGGGCTCTCTGTACAGCTTCTTCAAGGGACAGTGTATATCAAAGAAGCGGACACGTGGGCCATTGATGGCACGCATGTAGCCATTATGTTGAAGCATCATAACGAACGCTTTCTCATTGATGGGGGATTTGGTGTGAATTTACCTCTTCAGCCTGTGCCTTTTACAGAAGATTGGGTGGAAGGAGCGTCTATTCGGTTTCGCGTCAAAGCAGAGAAAACCGAAAAGGGGACACATCTACTCCAATTAGATAGGGGAGATGGTGCTGAAACAGGCTATGCTTTCACATTGAACGAGGTGGACGAGGCTGCATTGGTCCAATTGAGACACGAGATTTATGAAAATGAATCCTCTACTTTTAACAAAAG
The DNA here is from genome assembly GCF_001482475.1 of Bacillus sp. G1(2015b). Classification (NCBI taxonomy): domain Bacteria; kingdom Bacillati; phylum Bacillota; class Bacilli; order Caryophanales; family Bacillaceae; genus Bacillus; species Bacillus sp. G1(2015b). The sequence goes on from NZ_LKIC01000003.1 coordinate 142,404, forward strand.
ACCACTTGCGTCAAAGCTCACGCCAACAGGACGTGTGGTCGTTACTGAGGATCATGTCACCACACATGAACATGAAGAAGTGTCGAAAAAGCCGCTTCCGGTTCCTTTTGAGGATTATGTGAAAAATCTTATACCGTAAACCATACTAAAAGACAGCCCCAGATGAAACAGGGCTGTCTTTTGTATTGATTATCGAATACGTGTGAAAGTCGCATAATGGTCTGTTGTTTTGTAAATGAGCCAGTCGCTTGAATACACAAGACGGTCAGCATTGCGGAAGCCTGAAACGTAGTTGATGTCTGCCTCACGCCATGTGCGGCCGCTTGCTGAAGGAAGACGTCCTTCCCGGTTTGAGAAAATATCTCCACCGATGCTTTTACCTGGCGCCACTTCTGCTAGATTTCCCTTAGATGCCACCCATCCGAGAGCACTTGCTTGTGATTTCGTAATGTAGTTATCAGGCAGTCGTTTGTAGCGAATTAAATAATCTGCTACACCATCAAACGTATTAATGACGGCAAGGGTACGTACATCTGGCGTGAGCTGAATAGAAGCATTTTCAGTTGTGGCTGTTGGTGTAAGAGGTGTTTCTGCATGAACTTGCTGCGGGATAAATCCAGAAAACAGAATAGCAGCGATCAGAGCGAACATAGTCAAAACTGAACTCAATCTTTTCATCTTCATCCTCCTATTAAGGAAATCCGATGCCGTCCTCTTGATGCTTGTCTACCTCATATTATAGCACCCGAACATGAAGGAAATGTAAAGAATCAGGATCTTTGCTAAAATGAGACTTTTCTCCTGAATCCTCTTAAAGAAATAAATAAAAAGACGCAGTTCAGTTCCCTGCGTCTTATTTGATCAAGAGGAAGCAAGCTCCTTCACAACATCAACAGGCGCCTTCCCATCTATTCCATGAATCACATTATGAATGGCTCGTTTCAGCATGAGATCCCTTGTTGTTTCAGTAGCGGAACCGATGTGAGGGGCTAGGGTGACATTGTTCATCTCTTTGAAAGGATGATCCTCTTGAAGCGGTTCCTGCTCATACACATCAAGACCAGCGCCTTTGATCCATCCCTTCTGAAGTGCTTGAATGAGGCTTTTTTCATCCACTGTTTTCCCGCGGGAAATGTTTACAAATAAAGCCGTTTGCTTCATTAACTTCAATTCTCGTTCCCCAATCATATGATACGTTTCCTCGGTCAGCGGTGTAATCAACACAATGATATCAGCTTGTTTTAAAAGATCATCAAGTGCACAATAGACAGCGCCATACGCCGATTCAGCCTTTTCATTCCGGCTTCGGTTATGATAAAGAACATTCATATCAAAACCATGTGCTGCCCGTTTGGCAACTTGTTCTCCAATACGTCCCATGCCAATAATACCGAGCGTTTGGTGATGTACATCGATGCCAAAGATCTCTTCTTCCTGTACGAATTTTGTCCATTTTCCTTCACGGATAAAACGATCAAGCTCGGCGATTCTTCGCGCAGAGGAGAGAATGAGCGAAAAGGCAAGGTCAGCCACGGTATGATCGAGCGTATAAGGGGTGTGCGTACCAATCACGCCTCTTTGCCTCATCGCTTCTATATCGAAATTGTCATAGCCGACAGAGTTATTACTCACTACCTTGAGTTTTGGTGCGTGATCTAACAGCTCTTGATCGATTTTCGTTCCAGACGTTAAAAGACCATCAGCGTGCTGCAGCTTTTCAAACAAAATGTCTCTTGGAATAGGGTCTTTGGATTGCCAAACCTCGTATGTACAATGTTCCTTTAGCATTTCCTCAAAAGAAGCAGGTAAGGGTTTGGCGACAAAAATGTGTGGTATCACAGTCAATTCGCTCCTTTCACATGGTCATCTTACTCCTTTTATTATAAAGCAACCATTTCGGCAGAACACGTTTGAATGTTATCAGCTCAATATTTAATATACTAAAATAACGGTAAAGAAAGACATTTTCTTAGTGAAAAAGTAGATTCATATGCCATCTGATGCATTTTTTATCTATATAAAAATAAGCGGATAGTAGAGGAGACATGTGAATTTGCAAGATTTTACGAGAGATTATCTGACAAAATGGAAAATAGATCGAGACTTTTTGATAGAAAATTTATTATATTTGAAATGTATTAAACGGGATGGTCATTTTCTACTAAACCATTTTATTGTCTTTTAGTGTGATGAGAACAATAGATTGAAAACAAACCCGCGAATCCGCTGGGATGCAGCGTAAAATAGAGAAAATAATGATATTTCTTCTCATCGTTTTCTCATTTTTTTCTTTTTTTTCTATCATTTTTCTTCTCTATTCTTGAGAACACGAGAAGGAAAAGGAGGACAGGCACGAGCTTACGTTACTTAAAAAAGATGGGAGATGGCAAAATGGGATCAAAATTAGAACAGATTCTTCAGCACAATTCAGAGTTTGTGAATGAGAGACATTATGAGCCTTACAAAGCGGGGAAATTTCCTGAGAAAAAATTGGTCATTTTAACGTGCATGGATACCCGTCTTTTGGAATTATTGCCGCAATCTATGGGGCTGCGCAACGGGGATGCAAAGATCATTAAGAATGCGGGCGCTATCGTGACACATCCGTTCGGCAGTGTGATGCGGAGTATCCTTTTAGCTATCTATGAGCTAAAGGCAGAGGAAGTATGCATTGTAGGTCATCATGAATGCGGAATGGCAGGTCTTGCGGCGGATCCTTTACTTGAAAAGGCGAAAGCACGTGGAATCGAAGAGAAATGCTTAAGCATTGTAAAAAACTCAGGAGTCGATTTAAAGGGCTGGCTGACAGGCTTTGATTCAGTTGAAGAGAGCGTGGCCCAAAGTGTGAAATTAGTGAAAGAGCATCCACTGATGCCAAGTGATGTGGCTGTTCATGGACTGGTGATTCATCCAGCAACAGGAAAGCTGGATGTCGTTGTGAAAGATAAACTGATTGACCCGCAGTATACCTAAATCATCTACACATACTTAAAGGAGGCCAACACATACCATGCGTTTTTATGGAAGATTTGAAGGGTACAATTCATCAAAGTTTAGACGCGATTTAATCGCTGGGCTTGTCGTGGGGGTTGTGGCAATTCCTTTAGGCATGGCATTTGCCATTGCATCTGGTGTCGGACCAGAATATGGATTATACACAGTCATCGTTGCCGGCATTTTGATTTCATTGTTTGGTGGTTCAAAGTATCAGATCGGCGGGCCGACTGGGGCGTTTGTTCCAATTTTATTCGGGATTGTCAGCCAGTACGGTATTGAAAACTTGCTTATTGCCGGTTTTATGGCAGGCTGTATGCTTGTATTATTCGGAATATTCAAACTAGGAAAGCTCATGAAGTTTATTCCTCGTCCGGTTATCATCGGTTTTACTGCTGGCATTGCTGTCATTATTTTTTCAGGACAGATTGCCAACTTCCTCGGATTAAAGGGTGTTGAAAAACATGAAAGTTTTTTCCTCAATATGAGAGAAATCGTGGTCCATCTCGGTACCACAAACAGTCTCGCCATCATCACAGCCGTCACCGGGCTCATTGTGATTTTGGCGGCACAAAAATACATTCCCAAAATACCTGGTGCTCTATTAGGTCTATTGGCTTCTACGTTTCTCGCCGTTCTTTTCTTTCAAGGACAAGTTGAAACGATTGGCTCTGCATATGGTGAAATCCCTCGTCAGCTGCCAACCTTCGCTTTTCCTGAATTGACGATTGAAAAAATGATATACCTCCTGCCTCCAGCAATTATCATTGCACTTTTAGGCGGCGTGGAATCGATTTTGTCCGCAATGGTTGCTGATAATATGAAAGGCTCTAAGCATGACAGCAATAAAGAGCTTGTTGGGCAAGGAATTGCCAATATGGCGGCACCGCTTTTCGGAGGAATTCCAGCGACGGGCGCTATTGCCCGCACGGCAACGAACATAAAAAATGGCGGAGCAAGTCCGATTTCTGGTGTTGTGCATGGCGTTGTCGTTTTGTTAATTTTAATGGTATTTGCGCCATATGCGTCAATGATTCCACTTGCTGCAATGGCACCAATTTTAATGTTTGTTGCTTGGAATATGAGTGAGAGAAAAGAATTTATCAATATTGTGAAAGTGAAAAATGCCGATTCGCTTGTACTTGTCGTGACCTTCCTGCTCACAGTGATCGGTGATTTGATTATTGGCGTCACCGCTGGTCTCATTTTAGCGTTTATCGCTTTTATCAAAAAAATGAGCCAGACGACCAATATCCATACAAATGTCGCTGTTCCTCAGATGGAAACAGCAGCTGCTTTAGAAAAACAGGTAGACGAGAAAGGGATCAGTATGTATTCCATCGAAGGGCCGCTCTTTTTCGGAACAACAGATTCATTGGAAAATTCGATTTTGGACCATGTTCAAACAAAACCGAAAACACTCATTCTGCTTATGAATAAAGTCAATTATATGGACACGTCGGCAGAAGCGGTTCTCATGAATATCTCCAATCGGTTAAAGCATCATAATGGAAAGCTGATGATCGTTGGGCTTCAATCACAGCCTAAGGAGCTTTTGCATCGAACAGGTCTTTTCCATCATATCGGAAAGCAGCATTTCTTTGAACGAACAGATGACATCTCACCACAGCATCTTTAAGGCTTAGAAAAACACGTGACAGCTTGGTCACGTGTTTTTTACTGACTCTTTTTCTCCAGAAAAACGTTTTGTGAGTTTCTGTTGATGAGCGCTGAAGACCTCTTCTACTGTGACGTCATAGAGATCCGCTAAAATGAGGAGGTTTGCTAAGACATCTCCCATTTCTTCAATGAGTTCTTTCTTCAGCTCAGATGATTCCTGTCTCTGCTCATCAGGCCGGTCTCGTCCAATTTCTATTGCTCTAACAGCACGAGCGAGTTCTCCCGTTTCTTCCATTAAGAAGCCTAACCGGATAAACGGTCCATATTCTGTCCAATTTCTCATTTGATAAAAATCCTTGATCCACTTCTCCATTTCAGTTGTTTGCATTCTCTCTATACAGCTCCTTATATGGTGTTCACTCTTTTGATTTTACACTATATATAGAAGAAACGGCTGTTTTTTTACAAATCATTATAGTAGAATGAGTGAAGAAATCATAGAGAGAGATGGAGCTGTTTTGATGAAAACGATTTGTGTGTTTGCTGGTTCGAATCCAGGTGTAAATGATGTCTACAAACAAAAGGCTGTAGAGCTGGGGGCTTATATGGCGAAGCAAGGCATTCGTCTTGTTTACGGCGGATCGCGTATTGGGTTAATGGGCGCGATTGCCGATGAGGTCATGAGACATGGCGGACAAGTGATCGGGGTCATGCCTAAGGGGCTTTTTAGAGGAGAAGTCGTGCATCAAGAGCTGACAGAGTTAATTGAGGTAACAGGCATGCATGAACGAAAAGCGAAAATGAGCGAGCTGGCCGATGGGTTTATTGCGATGCCAGGTGGCTTTGGTACATATGAAGAATTATTTGAGGTGCTGTGCTGGGCACAAATCGGCATCCATCAAAAGCCGATTGGATTGTATCAAGTGAATAACTATTTCAACCCGCTTATGGACATGGTGAAGTTTAGTGTACAGGAAGGCTTTTCAAATGAATCACACCTTCAATTGTTACATGCTTCGAGCGAACCGGAGGAATTAATCACGCAGATGGCTTCTTATCAAACACCGTCTCTTCAGCAGAAATGGACGGAGCTGTCTTAAAGTAGGATTAAAACAAAAAACCGTCTGTTCAAGGAGCAGACGGTTTGTGTTGTGATCATTATTTTTGTTCTTCTGTATTACGGGTCAAGACTTTGTCAATGAGTCCGTATTGAAGTGCTTCTTCCGCTGTTTTGAAGTTGTCACGATCTGTATCGCGCTCAATGACTTCAATTGGCTGACCAGTACGTTCAGCAAGTACTTGGTTCAGTTTATCGCGTAAAGAAAGGATTCGTTTTGCCGCAATTTCAATTTCTGTTGCTTGACCTTGGGCACCGCCTAGTGGTTGGTGAATCATGACTTCACTGTTTGGAAGAGCATAACGCTTACCTTTTTCACCAGCAGCAAGCAGGAACGCACCCATAGATGCAGCCATACCAATACAAATAGTTGATACCTTTGGTTTAATAAATTGCATCGTATCGTAAATGGCCATACCAGCTGTGATTGAACCGCCAGGGCTGTTAATGTAGATAGAAATATCTTTTTCTGGATCTTCAGCTTCTAAGAAAAGCAGCTGTGACACGATGGAGTTGGCAACATTGTCATCGATCGCAGAACCAAGCATGATAATACGGTCTTTTAAAAGACGAGAATAAATGTCGTAAGCTCTTTCCCCACGATTTGTTTGCTCAATGACTGTAGGTATTAAATTCATAATGTTCCTCCTTCACCTTTTAGGTAAGTATGTAATTCAATGATACATTTTTGGTCAATAAAGGTCAAACAAAACGCTGACCTAAATTCAAATACCCCTATCCATTTTCCCCAAAATCATTCCACTTCAAACCATCATATTAGTTTATGTATCCAAAGTAAGAAAATACATCATCATGACGAATGATTAATCATTGCTTTCTCGCAGCATTTCCCTTATAATTTGATATGCTGACGTTCAAAAAACATATCGTGCGCTCGTAGCTCAGTTGGATAGAGCGGTGGTTTCCGGTACCACGTCTGCCGGGGGTTCGAATCCCTCCGAGCGCGTACTTGACCTTGTTTACGATGATAAAGGTTATTCATGAACCCCTCTTCATTTAGAAGAGGGGTTTTTGTATGTTCAATCGGATTCATCGTTCTCTTCTAATAAAGCTAGGGTAAGCAAGTGAAAAAACGATCTTGTTGCAAAACAGCAACATCTATCCGAATATAATAAAATAACCCCCACTCTTAACATAAGGATGGGGGTTATTGCTATAAAGGGGTTACCTGCCTTTTTGGCCTTTCCTGTAAATAGCCGCAGGTATAATTGTAAGAAGAACAATGATAAATCCAATCACGGATACAGTATTTTTTATTGTATTGTCATTCACAGTGAAGTTTGTCACGATCATTGCCGCCAGACAAAGAATGATGATTAAATAACTGTATTTCTCCAAGACTTTCACAAAATATCCCTCCAATATGAATCTATAAAATTGAAACAATTATTATAATATGATATTTTTACCTCATATACAAAAAATAAACAAGAAAGGGGTATATTGGATGACAACTATTTTTCATAAGAAGAGTGTTATATGCTTCATAACAGCTCTTTTCATGTTATTGTCAACGATTTTTACTGCGAATGCAACAGCAATTAGTCCTAATTCAGAAGTGGATGAAGAGTATCAAGAGTTGCTAGAGGTTTTATTGGCGATTGAAGCTTTACCTGACAGCGTTATTGCAAAAGGAGATGAAGCCGTAGTTAAATGGTTGAAAGAGAACTCTAATATCCCTCTTCAACGACATGGTGAGGTTGTTACTATGGGTGTAGTTGGTTGTATTTCTGCGGTTGGAACTGCCATTATAACCAATGTTATACCAATAGCAAAAATCGCAAAAGTCAAGTCCGCAATAAAAGCTGCAGGAGGCGCGACAAAATTTGTTAAAACATTGATTCCAGCGTATAAAGCCGCCAGACAGGCGGGGAAAAGTAAGTGGAATGCTGTAAAAGCAGCTGTAAATAAAGCAGCGAAAAATGCTAGTCCTGAAGCAAAAAGAGCACTGCTTGAATTTTTCAATATAGGAAATGTGTATTCAGCGTGCTTTGAATAAATATCAAAACATCAGATCCGATCTCCATTGAAAAACAGTCTGATGCATTTAAAAAAATGCTGCTCAAATCATAATGTGAAAAAGACAAAGTGCTTATTAGGAGACTTTGTCTTTTTTTCTGCCACTTTATGATGAAATACTGGACATAAGACTCATTTCTTCCCTTTTCAGGCGTATTTGTTGAGCCGGCTTGCTGTATATGATTAACATGGAAGGGAATTGACAATGAGGAGGGATTTCTTGTGGCGAAGATTTTATTGATTACGTTTCCAGCTGAAGGACACGTGAACCCTATGTTAGGAATGATCAAAACATGGGCGGATCGAGGCGATGAAGTGCATGCGGTTACAACTGTACATTATCAGGAACGAATCAAACGCTTAGGCGCTCACGTACATATACATCCAGACTATATTCGGACATTACATGTGGAAGAAGGAGATTTAGATTCCATGCAGCCGTTCTTTCATGCCATGCTGCAAACATCATATGATATTTTAGAGGTAGTGGAAACACTTTCCGATAAGCATTCATTTGATTTGGTCTACTACGATATGTTTGGGGCAGGAGAGCTTGTTCGAGATTACTTGCGCATTCCGAGCATTGGATCCAACCCATCTTTTGTGCTGCAAGAGGCGCATTTTGATACACCGCTATACAGGAAGGATGAGAAAGCTGAGCATCTGTTAGAAAAAATACAAGAGCGTTTTAGCGTTCAGCCAACGCGTTTGATGCAATTTATGAAAAACCGTGGAGAACTGAATATCGTCTATACAAGTGAATATTTCCAGCCTTCTGTTGATTCATTAAACGATTCGTTTGTCTTCATTGGACCGAGCTTTCTAAAAAGAGCCGACCAGCATGATTTCCCGCTGGAAGCACTTGAGCAAGAAAAAGTCGTTTTTATTTCCATGGGCACCGTTCTTGGGGATACAGAAGCATTTTTTAATATGTGTATAGATGCCTTCGCAGACTTTGACGGAAAAGTAATCATCGCAACAGGTGAAAAAGTAGATCGTTCTCTCTTAAAAGAGGCGCCTGCTCATTTTCTGATCGAGTCTTATGTGCCGCAGCTTGAAGTGCTCGAATTGACAGATGTGTTTGTAACGCACGGCGGAATGAACAGTGTCAATGAAGGTATTCATTACCACGTTCCGATGGTCGTCATTCCAGTCGACAAAGATCAGCCGATGGTGGCACAAAGACTGACTGAATTATCTGCTGCCTGTGCACTTGATAAAGATCAGCTGACAGCAGAGCAGCTAAGAGAGACCGTTGAGACGGTTTTAGGCAGTGATACGTACCGGGCGGGGATTGAGAAAATTGAAGAAAGCTTCCAAGCAGCAGGTGGAACAGAAAAAGCATTAAGGGTGATCGATCAATTCATACAAGCGAAACAGACTCAATCATGAGTCTGTTTCAGCGTGTAGCCAAACCCCCGCATTCGTTGTCAGTCCTGCGCTCCGGTGCTCACGAATGTTAAATTCGCTCCGCTCCGGTACTCGTCCTTCCTAGACTGCAAAGGTTTTCTATCACGCTGAAAAGAAGACAAAGGGCTAAAATCAAGATCATTTTAGCCCTTTGTCAACAATCTGAAACAGACTCAATCATGAGTCTGTTTTTTTATGAAAAGATGTTGTATTTCCCATTTCTGTATGCTAGTATTCAATTCGTAATCATTTCGATTAATAATCGTAATGATTACGATAATGTTGAATTGGAGGAAATACATATGAGTGATCAACCTGTTTACATAAAGAAGAAATATGAGAAAAAGCATCCCTATGTGACATACACCTTGATGCTGTTTTCAGTGATGGCTTGTTTTTTATTGGCCTCATGCTCTGGAAACAAAGCATCTTCCAGCATGAATGATAGAGAAGAAGATGAGCTCGTGTATGCAAGTACAAAAGATATCAGGGACATCAATCCCCATCTATACGGCGGAGAGATGGCTGCTCAAAATATGGTGTTTGAATCGCTTGTCGTCAATACAGAGAAGGGCGTTCAGCCTGCCTTAGCGAAAAGCTGGGACATTTCAAAAGATGGAAAAACCTACACCTTTCATCTTCGAAAAGGTGTGACTTTTTCAGATGGTGAGCCTTTTAATGCAAAGGCAGTGAAATTGAATATTGATGCTGTCGTCAAAAATATTGAAAAGAACGCTTGGCTTAATCTCGTATCCGAAATCAAATCCACAAAGGCGTTAGATGACGATACATTTGTTCTCACGTTGAAAGAGCCTTATTATCCTACGTTAGAAGAGCTGGGCTTAACACGCCCCTTCCGTTTTATTTCTCCAAAAAGCTTCATTGATGGAACGACTGCAAAAGGAGTCAAAAGCTATGCAGGTACAGGTCCTTATGTTCTAAAGGAACATAAGAAAAATCAATATGCCGTTTTTGAAATGAATGACCACTATTGGGGGAAAAAGCCGAAAATTTCAACCGTGAAATGGAAAGTCATGCCGGATCACCAGACCATCTTACTTGCGCTCCAAAAAGGAGAGATAGATCTTTTATTTGGAGCAGATGGTGACATGATCGATGGAGACTCATTCCAGGCTTTAAAAGAAGCAGGTCAATATGGTGTAACCGTGAGTCCTCCTGTTGGTTCAAGATCGATAGTCATTAATTCAAACCAGCCAATCACAAAAGATCCGAAAGTAAGAGAAGCGTTTCAATACGCCATTCAAAAGGACATGATCACAGAAGGCATTTTAAATGGAACGGAAAAGGTGGCACACACATTGCTTGCTCCTTCTGTCCCATACGCAAATATTCCATTGAAAAAGAAAACTTATCAAAAGAAGAAAGCAGAGGCAATATTGGATGAGGCAGGCTGGAGGATGAAAGAAGACGGGTATCGCTATCAAAATGGCAAACTGCTGAGTGTGGCTATTTACTATAATTCCGATAATGCAGGGGAAAGAACGATCAGCGAATCAATTCAACAAGATTTCAAGCAGGTGGGGATCAAGCTGGATATTAGAGGAGAAGAAAAACAGGCATTTTTAGATCGCCAAAAAACAGGAAAGTTCGATCTGATGTACTCGCTGTCTTGGGGACTCCCATATGATCCACAAACTTATGTCTCTTCATTCCGTGTAGCATCCCATGCTGATTATCAAGCCCAATTAGGACTGAAAAAGAAAAAGTGGCTGGATGAGACGATTACGGAAGTATTAGTAGAACCAGATGAGCAAAAGCGGAAACAAATGTATCAAGAAATATTGACGTATATCCATGATGAAAATGTCTACATCCCAATCTCTTATTCTGTGACAAAGGCCGTTTATAATAAGCGCCTGAAAGGCGTAGGTTTTCATGTGTCTCAGTATGAAATCCCATTTGACCGTATGTATTTTGCGTCATAAAACGAGGTAGAGACATGACTCGCTATCTCTTAAAACGAATACTGATGCTTTTTCCGCTTATGATCTTCATCACCTTCTTTGCTTTTGTCCTGCTGACGATGCGGGCAAGTGATCCAGCTGAGGTCGCTTTGCGGGTGAATCAAGTCACTCCAACAGAAGAAATGATTGAATCGATGCGTCAGGAGTTAGGTTTAGACCAGCCGTTTTTCATCCGCTATGCCACATGGCTTAAAGATGGATTAACAGGTGATTTTGGTAAGAGCTATGTCACACAGGAGCCGGTTTTTAATCTTATCATGGAGGCGCTGCCTGCTACATTGCAGCTTGCAGGAGCAGCGCTCTTTTTGATCATATTGCTCAGTTTGTTGTTCGGGGTGATTTGTGCATATGCTGCTCATTCCTGGGTGGACCGGATCTTGAGAGCCTTTGTGTTTATCGCCGCTTCAATGCCTAGTTTTTGGCTGGGGATATTGTTGATTTGGCTTTTTTCTGTCAAATTCAATTGGGTCAATACGAGTGGAATGGAAGGGTTCAAATCGATTCTTCTTCCAGCTGTCACATTATCATTTGGCTACTTATCGACCTATGTGAGACTGATACGCAATCAAATTCTAAAATTTCAGCACGAGCCCTTTGTTTTTTACGCAAGAGCACGTGGTTTAAAGGAACGAACCGTTCAACTGAAGGTCATGAGGCATGCCCTGCAATTAGCGGTGACAGCACTTGGCATGTCTATTCCAAAGCTCATTGCAGGAACTGTTATTATTGAGAACCTTTTTGCTTGGCCAGGGGTTGGCCGGTTGTGTGTAACAGCTATTTTCCATGCTGATTTCCCTATTATTCAAGCCTATTTGTTTGTGATGGGGTTCCTGTTTGTTATGTGCAATCTCATCGCTGATGTGATCCAAATGACCATGAATCCGCAGTTGCGAAAGGAGGTCTGACAACGATGATAGGGTGGCATCAATTAAGAAAAGACCGTATGGCGATTCTTTCAATCTGGCTGTTAGTACTTGTCGCATTAGCTGGACTGTTTGCACCAGTGTTAGCACCACATGACCCAACAAATACGAACATTCTTCAAAAATATGCCGGTATCAGTCTTACTTATCCACTAGGAACGGATCATCTAGGGAGATGTGTATTGTCTCGCCTTTTATATGGCATTCGGACAACAATGCTTGCGGCCATGCTGACGATGTGTATCACGATGCTCATTGGCAGTGTACTTGGACTCATGGCGGGATTCTTTCGAGGAAAGGTGGATGGGGTTTTGATGAGGCTGTGTGATGTCATGCTTTCCTTTCCAGCAGAGGTGATGATCCTTGCGGTTGTGGGAATCCTCGGACCTGGACTATTCAATATTATTTTGGCGAATGTCCTAGCGAAATGGGCCTGGTATACAAGGATGATTCGTTCGTCTGTCCTTCAATATGCGAATGAACCTTCTGTTCAATTTGCAAAGGTGTCTGGCGGCACACCCTTTTACATATTGAGGAGACATCTATTTCCTCGCATCTCAGGAGAAATTGCTGTTTTTGCGACACTTGATGCGGGCTGGGTAATCTTAAATATATCAGCACTGTCTTTTCTTGGGTTAGGTGTGAGTGCACCTACACCAGAATGGGGTATGATGCTCAACGAGGCGAAGAATGTCATGGTGACACATCCTGCCCATATGCTTGCGCCTGGACTTGCCATCTTGTTTGTGGTCATGGCGTTGAACTTTTTAGGAGACAGCCTTCAGCATGCCGCGAATCCTGCCATGCATCATACCAGAAAGAAAGGGGGGAGGTCATTTGCCTTTAATCGACGTAAAAAATCTGTCCGTACATGATCCACAGAAGCAAAAGAATATAGTGACGAATATCACATTTTCTTTACACCAACAACGCTGTTTAGCCGTCATTGGAGAAAGTGGCAGTGGAAAATCAACTGTCGCAAAAGCGTTAATTGACCTTGTCGCCCCTTCGCTAGAAGTGGAAGGAACGATCATTTTTGACGGCAAAACATTGACAAATCAAGAAGCGCATCAATGGCGGGGGAAACGAATAGGTTTCATCTCACAAGATGCTATGAATGCATTCAATCCCATCGAAACGATTGGTCATCAAATAATGGAAACATTTCAGCAGCATTTGGGCTTACGCGGGAAAGAAGCAAAAGCACATGCTATGGCTGGGCTTGCATGTGTTCATTTAAAAAATCCATATGATTTGATGAAAAAATATCCGTATGAACTGTCTGGAGGAATGCTTCAGCGTGTGATGATTGGCATCACGATGATGCTTTCTCCTAACGTGATCATTGCAGATGAGCCAACTGCATCGCTTGATGCCTTTAATCGGCGTGAAGTCATCAGACAATTACACAGGCTAAAGGAAGAAACCGGTGTTACCTTGATCGTCATAACGCATGATTTAGGCATCGTTCAGGCAATCGCCGATGAGTTGATGGTCATGCACCAAGGAGTAATGCTTGAGCATGGGTCAGCCAAGGAAGTGTTCACATCACCCGAGCATCCCCAAACAAAGCATTTACTGGAGACGAGGCTTCGATTATCTGCTCCTATTAAAGCACTGCGGCAGCAGAAGAGAGCGGAGGCGTTTCCATGTTGATCACAGCTATAAATCTAGTCAAACACGGTGAGAAGAAAGGTCTTTTTTCACATCAAAAGAAACAAAAAGACCGCATATCAAACGTTTCGTTTCAAATTGAAAAAGGACAATGTGCCGGATTAGTCGGTGAGAGCGGCAGTGGCAAAAGTACATTGGCACGTATCCTGCTCGGTTTAGAAAAAATAGATAGAGGCGAGGTACAGATTGATGGCATGCCAGCTGACAAGTGGCGGAGGGTGAATCGGGGAAAAATGAGTGTTGTTTTTCAGGATTATCTATCTTCTGTTCATCCCTCCTTTACGGTGAAAGAGATCGTAGCAGAACCGATGCGTTTGTTAAAGCAGAATCAGAATCTGGATCAGAAAGTTTTGTCATTACTTCAGCAAGTCAGGCTGCCCTCGTCTGTACTGAATCAATATGCTCATCAGCTAAGCGGCGGTCAGCTTCAGCGAGTGTGCATCGCACGAGCTATATCAACGCACCCATCCATTCTCATACTAGATGAAGTCCTGAGTTCACTGGATGTTTCTGTTCAAGTACAAATATTGGAGTTGCTTGAGACATTAAAACAAGAGCTAGACATGACGATCCTTCTCATTACCCATGATGTAGAAGCAGCGGTGTATCTATGTGACCGTCTTCTATTTTTACATGAAGGAAGCCTAGTGGAGGAATGCAAAAAGGACGAATTGTTTGAAGTGTCCCATCCATTTACACTCCAGTTAATCGACTCACTTATGCCTTTTCAGCTTGACAAAAAATAACCAATCTTTTATCGTATACGTAACAAACGACGGAAGGGTGACCCAATGCAATGAAGTACTAATCCTATGACCTGTAAGCAAAATGAACGAACGAAGGCAGTGAGCAAACGATCGGTTTGCCATGTTTGCTGCGTTTTCATTTTTTAGCTTCGGAATAGGATGGTACAGCTTGGGAATCAAAGAATGAGGTGATTGATACGTGGGATGTGTGTGTTCAAATTGGAACGGCACACCATACTGGATCAATCCGCTTATTTTTGTACACCATTTTGCCTCCTATTCTGAGAATGGGAGGCTTTTTCATGTCTCCTGATACGAAAGGAGAGGATTGGATGTTATTAAAAGCCAATCAGTTAAAGGTATTTCGAAAAGATCGCTTGTTATTTGATATTGAGGAACTAGCCATCCATCAAGATGATCGCATTGGTCTTGTAGGGACAAATGGCAGCGGCAAAACGACTTTATTACATGTGCTGGCGGGGCAGGAAACACCAGACAGCGGCACGGTGGCCGCCACTGCGACTTGTACCCTGCTTCCACAATTGAAACAAGGAGATGGCAGACAGAGTGGCGGTGAAATGACCCAGACTTATATTGAAAGAGCATTAAGCCGGCCGTCAGCCCTTTTATTAGCAGATGAACCGACAACTCATTTGGATACAGAGCATATTGAGTGGCTGGAAGATAAGCTGCGTCATTATCAAGGAGCTCTCATTGTTGTTTCACATGATCGTGCTTTTTTAGATGCAATATGTACGGAGATTTGGGAGCTAGATCATGGGAAGCTTCATCATTACAAAGGCAACTACACACATTTTGCACAGCAAAAAGAGCTGGCACATCGTCAGCAGGTGGAAGCGTACGAAGCTTATACACAAAAGAAAAAACAATTAG
This sequence comes from Bacillus sp. G1(2015b), assembly GCF_001482475.1. NCBI lineage: Bacteria > Bacillati > Bacillota > Bacilli > Caryophanales > Bacillaceae > Bacillus > Bacillus sp. G1(2015b). The sequence continues at coordinate 157,807 of NZ_LKIC01000003.1, forward strand.
AGCATGCACTGGAAAAGAAAAAGAAAAAGGCGGACAAAGCGACAAAGCCATCCCAAAAGGTGAAATCCTCAGGACCTAAAATTGCAAAGCCCTACTATGCAAATAAGCAAAAAAAGCTGCAAAAAACAGCCAAATCCATTGAAACCAGGATGGAGAAATTAGAAAAGGTTGAGAAAGTAAAGGACATTCAGCCGATCCAAATGACTCAGCATACGATGAAGGAAGTAGCAAGCCGTACCATTTTGCGCGTGGAAAATGTAGATGGCAAGGCGGGCGATAAAGTGCTTTGGAAGCAGGCGAATGTGGAAGTGAGGGGCGGAGACAAGGTTGCTATTATCGGAAAGAACGGGAGCGGCAAAACGACATTTCTCCGTATGTTAGTGAATGGATATCCCGGAGTTACTCGTTCAGAGGCCGTCAAGCTAGCGTACTTCCGTCAGGATCTTTCAGGACTGAAGGTAGATGAATCGATTTTACAAAATGCGCTGAAAGAGGCGGTTCAAGAAGAGACAGTGGTTCGAACGGTTTTGGCGAGACTAGGATTTAGAGGGGATGATGTGCATAAGCCTGTTGGCGTATTAAGCGGGGGAGAACGGGTGAAAACGATGCTTGCGTCCTTACTTGTCAGTGATGCCAATGTTCTCATGCTGGATGAACCGACGAACTTTTTAGATCTGGCCGCAGTTGAAGCACTTGAAGGTCTCTTGAAGGATTATCCAGGTACCGTTGTATTTGTTTCCCACGATCGCAGGCTGATTGAGGAGGTTGCCACTCGTATTTTCCATATTCATGAGGAACGTATTGAAGGATTTGACGGCACATATGAAGCATATAAACAAAAGGAAGAAAAACCAGCTGTGACAAATAGAGAAGAGGAGCTTCTGTTAATTGATATGGAGCTGTCTGAAGTGCTCAGCCGTTTAAGTATTGAGCCGTCGCAAGAGCTTGAAGAGAGATTTCAAGCATTATTGAAGCAAAAGAAGTCTTTGGAGTCATAAAACAAAAACCCCTGTTTACTTTACAGGGGTTTGTTCATGTCGTTCTTTTTTTAATTGTTCAAGTTCACTCACTGTGACGAGCTGGTAGCCTTGTTTGGTGAGTTCACGGATGATCTTTACTGCTGCTTGAGCTGAGCTTTCATAAATATCGTGCATTAACACTGTTCTGCCATCTGCTGCATGTGAGAGAACGCGGTTTGTGATCTGCTGGCTGTTGCGGATTTTCCAATCCTCAGGATCAACATCCCACAAAGTGACCTTCATCCCAATCGCCTCATTGATGTCTTGATTTGTACCGCCATATGGCGGTCTAAAGTGCGTAGGTGTATATCCGCTTGCTTTCTCAATCAGCTGCTGGGTGTCCTTCACTTGTTTCACGGCTTCTTCTAAAGGCAGTCTTGTTAATAAAGGGTGATTGTAGGAATGGTTTCCGATCTCATTCCCGCCTTTTAGAATGTCGGCAAGCATTCCAGGATAATACTGCACCCTGCTGCCTAAGACGAAAAAGGTGGCATGTCCTTTATTTTTCTTCAGCGCATCTAAAATTTTTGATGTTGTCGCTGGATTCGGTCCATCATCAAATGTGAGTGCGATGGCTTTTTTATTCGGGTCAAGCTTTGATTTTTGCGGAAGCTTGACGGCTTTTCTTTTTGGGTTCGGTTCTTTCATTTCATTTTTATTTTTGATTTTATCCATATATTCTGGCTTTAATATGTCCTTCAGCAATGTCTTTTTGATTGCAAGTGTTTGCGGCCCAAGATCCTCTGCGGCTACTTGAGATGCAGGGAAATAAAATTCTACATATTTGTCTTTCAAGGCAAACTGACTGAAGTTTTGAGCATCAGGGGCTGTTCCTTTCTGAAGGAGAGGCTGATCCTTAGATAAGGTTTTATCCTTTCGAAGCTCCGTATATGTAATATAGGATAATTTCTTTAAATAATTGGTTTTAGGCAGAAATAGATCTTTTGTGTCAAGAAAGGTTTTTTTCTGAAAATCAAAGTTAATCGTGAGATGATTGGTGGTTCCATTTTGCTGACCAGTATACGTATAGGTCGTAAAGCGAATGGCAGCAGACTGCTTTGCATAATGCACCATTTCATAATCAATATTCAGTTCATAGCGTTTATGTTCATTGATATCCTTTGCTTCGCTGAATGTTTTTTTGAAATGCTCTAATGCTGAATTGGCATAGCTTTGAATCTTGTCATCTAGCTCTTTTTGATGAAAAAGAGGATAGTTGACTGCATATCTCATAAATTTCCCGTCATTTACGAGAGTGACAATTTCCACGTTTTTATAGTTCGTATCTTGCTTTACATTTTTCTTTTCTGTACCGCTTGCTTGTTGATTTTGAAAGAAAGCAACTGCTCCAATGACGACTGCAAGCGCAAATAGGACGATACTCCATTTTCCCTTTACTGACACAACTTTCAAATCTCCTCTCATGACGGGTCATTCTTTATTATTTTGACATCTGTTTGTAATATTTTTATAACATTTGACTCACTTTTGTAATTTTAGTGGATATTCATGCAAAATGTCAACTATTTTCCTATTAAAATATGAGAAAACATGATAGGTCGTTCTGTGAGGCAAAAAGAACCCCGCCTTTCTCTGCTCCGCACATACCTTCATTAATTAAAAAATAGGGTGTACATTGATTTTTTAGAGGCTGGCGGCTATAATTTTGTTGATTATGATTCTCATTTTCAAACTGACTTTTAATGAAGAAAAGGATGACACCGATTTTGCAGGATAAGCGAAAACCTCAACAAAAGCGATCATCACATATTCTGTTCTTTTTAATATTTTTTCTCGCCGTTAGTGGTTTAGCGGCTGCCATGTTTTTTGCTGTGTCATACGGTGCAAAAACATTGTCTCTGCAAACGGTTTGGACAGCTGTATTTGACTACCAGTCAAATGTCACAGAGCAGCAGATCATCCATGAATTAAGACTTCCCCGTGTTTTAGGGGCAGCTCTAGTGGGAGCGGCGTTTGCCGTAGCGGGTGCTCTTATGCAGGGCATCACAAGAAATCCTCTGGCAGATGCGGGGATTTTGGGTATTAATGGCGGTGCGATGTTTGTGGTCGCTCTCTGTTTTGCTTTTTTCCCAGGAATGCCTTATTCGGCACTGATGTTTTTTTCCTTTATTGGTGCTGTGCTCAGTACGCTACTGATCTTTGCGATTGGGGCGGCTGGCGGCGTATTGACACCGATGCGCCTCACTGTAGCAGGAGCGGTTGTCGCCGCATTGCTTCATGCGCTCAGCTCTGGGATCGCGATTTATTTTGATCTGAGTCAGGATCTGGCTTTTTGGTATGCAGGCGGGGTAGCTGGTGTGAAATGGCCGCAGCTGACGATTCTTGCTCCGGTCATTCTGATTGTGATCGTATGGGCAATACTATTAGGCCGGTCACTTTCCTTACTATCGCTCGGTGAAGATACAGCGGCGAATTTAGGGGTGAAAACCCGACAAGTGCGAATACTAGGCATGACCGCTGCTGTGTTATTAGCAGGGGTTTCTGTATCAGCAGTCGGGTCGATTGGGTTTGTCGGTCTCGTCATCCCGCATATTGCACGAAAGCTTGTTGGTGTAGATTATCGTTTCGTTATTCCGATGTCAGCGATATTAGGCGCAATGCTGCTTGTCTTTGCAGACCTTGCCAGCCGTACAGTCAATCCGCCAAGAGAGCTTGCCATTGGCGTGATGGTGGCACTTGTTGGTGTTCCTTTCTTCTTATACATTGCCAGAAAAGAAGGGAGGAACTTGTCATGAGAGAGAAACAGCGTGCTCTTGCCGTGACAGTCGTTTTGCTTTGCCTGAGTGCGGCTGTTGTTCTGTATAGTTTAAATACCGGTACGCTGAAACTCAGCCCTGTTATGGTCGTCAAAACGTTATTTGGCTTTGGAGATTTCCAAAGTGAAACGGTGCTGTTTGACTATCGTCTGCCTCGAATCGTGGTGACGATGTTAGCTGGTATTGGTCTTGGCATTGCTGGCGGCATTTTGCAGAGCTTATCCCGTAACCCTCTGGCCGATCCTGGAATCATTGGACTGAATGCAGGGGCAGCATTTGGCTTAATTGTGTTTGTGACATATTTTCATGCACTTGAAGGCAATCCGTCTCTTCTTATTCCGCTCTTTACGTTTGGCGGCGGACTGCTGGCGGCAGCGGTTATTGTACTTCTTGCATATGACCGGCATGAAGGGCTTGTTCCTATCCGTCTGATCTTAGTTGGCATTGCGGTTGCTGCGGGATTTAGTGCACTCACCTTATATTTGTCATTGAAGCTGGATGAAGATACATACACGTTTGCTTCGAGATGGCTTGTGGGCAATGTATGGGGGAGAGACTGGATTCATGTACTGGCACTTCTGCCCTGGATTGTATGCCTTGTGCCGCTTACGCTGATGCAGTCAAACACGCTCAATGCATTGACATTAGGAGATGCTGTCGCCTCAAGTGTAGGTGTGCGAGTCCAGCGTAAACGCCTCCTCTTGCTGACCTTAGCGGTTGGCCTCGCCAGTGCAAGTGTTTCGATGACAGGCGGTATTGGCTTTATTGGCCTCGTCGCCCCGCATTTGGCCAGGCGGCTGGTCGGGTCACTGCATCAGTATTTTTTACCAGTGAGTGCGCTGCTTGGCTTGTTGATTTTGGTCAGTGCCGATACAATCGGGCGGTCCATCTTTGCTCCAAATGCCATACCAGCGGGTGTGGTCGTGGCCTTTATCGGTGCCCCGTATTTTCTCTATTTATTAACTAAAACGAAATAAACATGAAAGAGGAACTCATCATGAAAAAACTACTAGTGTTTGGATTAACGCTCTGTTTCTTGCTGCTTGCCGCTTGCGGACAACAGGAAACAAAGAATACAACAAATGAAAAGACCAATGGAACACCAAAGATTGCTTCCTTGTCCATTCATTTAACAAATGACTTGTTAGCACTCGGTATCAAACCAGCGGGCTCTGTTGTAGGAGGAGACTTAAAAGATTTCCTTCCACATGCGAAAAAGCAGCTGAGTCACACGAAGAAACTCGGCATTGCAGCTGATCCAGATATGGAATCACTGCTTGCGTTACAACCAGATGTTATTTATGTTGATGAAGAATTAGCCGGACAAGACTTATCGAAATATAAGAAGATCGCCAAAACAGAAGTGTTTAATTTAAATGATGGCACATGGCGGGATCATTTGAAAAAAATCGCCAAACACGTCAATAAAGAAAAAGAAGCGGACCAATATATTAAGAATTACAATCAAGAAGCAAAAGAAGTCAAATCGCTCATCAAGAAAAAGATTGGAAACGGAAAAGTCATGGCGATCCGTGTGACAGCAAAGGAGCTTCGCGTATTTAGCATGAAGCGCCCAATGGGTCCTATTTTATACGATGATTTAGGCCTGACACCTGTCGATGGTGTGAAAAAGCTGGACAGCAAGCGCCCATTTGAAGTGATTTCTCAAGAGGTTCTTCCTGACTATGATGCTGATGCGATCTTTGTTGTCGTCAACCGTGATGATAAAGCACAGCAGGCATTCAAGCAATTAGAAAAGACTCCAATTTGGAAGGGTCTAAAAGCAGTGAAGAAAAACCAAGTTTATCCGATTGCCGATCAGCCATGGCTCGATTACTCAGCTTTAGGCAATAAAATGGCATTGGATGAAGCAAAAGAGATGTTTTCTAAATAAATAGCAAATGAAATCAGGCATCATTCCGCATATAGGAATGATGTCTCTTTTTTTGATTCGTTCTTCTATTCATTCGGCCGCTGCATACATATGAGAGAGAACGAGCAATACCGCCCGTGAGAAGAGGAAAGGGAGGGGTTAAAGTTGGAGGTTCAAAAAATTAGTGCAGGTACCATTGCAAGGCTTGTGCTGCTTTTACTGGCGCTTGTTAACAGTGCGCTAACCGCTGCGGGAAAAAGCCCAATTCCTATTGATGAAGAAGGCGTTCAGCAATTCATCACGCTGGCCTTTCTGGGGATTACATCACTATGGGCCTATTGGAAAAACAATGATATAACGAAAAAAGCACGAACAAAAAAAGAAGAATAAGAGAAAAAAGAGCCTTTCATGAATCAAAGGCTCTTTTTCATCGAAGCGTCAAACGCCTCTCCCCGCAATCATTCTTCCTGAAAGGCTTACGCCCGGCGTTCTCCCATGTTGTTGAGGAAAGCTTTTACTTCCTCAATGCTTAAGCCAATTGCCTTCGCTTCACTCATTAGACGCTTCCACTCTGCAATATTTGAGTCAGTCAGCTTTCTATGGGTGACATGTATTGACTTTTCTTCCTGCTCCTTTCGGTACGTTTGGAGCAGCTGATAGAGCTCTTCTTTAGGCATGCCGGCTTGGACGGCATTGACGATATGCTCCCGCCATTCGTGTTCATCACCCTCAGTGTAATGAAACATCATCGTCTCTGCATCAAACAGCTCTTGTAAATCAATCTCTAATGAAGAGGATACCTTTTTTAAGAACTGGACAGATGGATTCCTGTGGACACCACGCTCAATTTTGCTCAAATATGACTTAGAGACATGAGCATCCTCAGCCAGCTGCTGAATCGAGTATCCTTTTCTCTTTCGGTAAATGCGTATCACCTTGCCTATCATTCGATCAATGATCTCCCTTCTCCCCGGCGAATAGTTCTGCGACCTTTTCGTTCATTATAAGAAATAAATTGTTCTTTATAAAATTCAAAAACGTAAGAATCAGGAAGTAAACAAAAGAAAACGAACGATTTCGTTCTTTAAAAAGAACTATAAGACCTATTATGACATTTTTCTTTGCGGGTATTATCTTTTATAATCCAATCATTAACAAAAAGAAACCATATATAACCTTTTTATGATGAAATCGGGAGGTATCTATGAATGAGAATATAGGTTTTAAGCAGCTGTTTTCTGTCATTAAAGAGAAAATGGCCCTTCTGATCCTGATTGTCCTGATCGTAACGGGCATTTCAGCCTATTATCAGTTCTATGTCTCGACTCCTGTATATCAGGCAACCACTCAAATTCTTGTTCATAAACGCAGCAATGACGCACAAGCAGATTTAAACGATATTCAGATGAACCTTCAATATACACGTACCTTTCAAGTTTTATTAAAAAGCCCAATTGTCATTGAAAAAGTAAAAGAAACACTCCATCTCACAGAATCAGCAGAAGGACTAAAACACAAAATTGCCACAAGTACAGAAAATGAGTCTGAGGTCATCAATATTTCTGTACAAGATGAGGATCGCGCGAAGGCAGTCGCCATTGCGAATACTGCAACAGAGGTGCTGCAAGAAGAAATCAAAAAAACAATGAATATGGATCGCATTAATGTTTTGTCTGAAGCCAAGCTGTCCAACACGATTCTGATGAATTCGAGAAAATTCGTTCATATCGTTCTGGCACTAGGCGCCTCTTTATTAGGGGGAATGACACTCATTTTCTTAATGAATTTACTCGATGATACTGTAAAACGAACACATCAAATAAGAGAAGAGATCGGATTGCCGTCCCTTGGCAGTGTCTATCAGATGCAGGCAGACAGGAGGGCCAAAAAAGACAAGCAGTCCGTCATAACGGGAGGACAGAACATTGATCTTTAAGAGGAAGAAGAGAGAAAAGAGAGATTTATCCTGTATTTCTGTATTAAATCCTCACTCTGTCATTGCGGAACAATTCCGTACGATCCGAACAAACATCGAATTCACATCGATCCAAACAAGGCTGAAATCGATATTAGTGACCTCCTCCTTGCCGAAGGAAGGGAAATCATTTACGGCTGCAAACTTAGCAGCTGTTTTTGCACAGCAGAACAAGCGGGTGCTGCTCATGGACGCTGATTTGCGAAAGCCGGCCGTTCATGAATATTTTGACCTGAGTCATCACACCGGTTTGACAAATGTGCTATTAAATAATTGCAGCTTGGAAGAAGCTATTTTACCGACACCGATTGAGCATTTAGAGCTGCTTCCGAGCGGAACCATTCCGCCGAATCCAGCAGAGCTGCTCTCCTCTTCTGTGATGAAGCAGCTATTTTATGAGATTGAACAGCAATATGACATGGTGATTGTTGATTCCACGCCGCTTCTGCCAGTTGCAGATGCAAAGATCTTGGCGAACCGGACGGATGGGAGCATTCTCGTTGTCTTAAGCGGCAAAACAAAGATTGCTGCTGTGAAGAAATCAAAAGAAGTATTAGAGGGAACAACAAGTAAACTGCTTGGAGCTATGCTAAATGGCAAGAAAGAGAAAAAGGGCAGGCTGTACATGTATTAAAAAGATTGATAGGTGATGTCTCCTAATCTTTAACAATGGAGGCACTCGATCCTGCTGTGGGCACAACCGGTGCCTTAGATGCTCGTCATCAGTAGTGGGATGTGAGGACGGGTTTGATGCCCATGTTACGTAAGAATAGTGATGCTTTAAAAAGGGGGAGGAGCGTTGACTTACGCCCAAAGATTATCAATCATCGTAGCACTAGATTCATATCTCATCTTAGTTGCCGTCTTTTTTGGTTTTCAATTTGTCCAAGAGGCGGCTTTAACCGTTTATACATTTGAAATGCTCGCCATTTCTTCACTCAGTCTGCTCATTGGGCACCATCTATTTGCCTGCATATTTCATGTGTACAAGCAAGTATGGGCTTATACAGGAGTAAGAGAGTTATTTTCTTTAATGAAGACCTTTGTGTGTTCTTTTTTATTTTCGATGACGATGCTGTACCTTTTCGTGCAGACATGGCCATTTCGGTTTTTATTCATCGTGTGGCTTTTTCATATCTTATTCATCGGTGCCTCTCGGATGGCTTCCAGGCTATTTCATGACGGAGCAAAGCGGCTTCAGGCAGAAAAGGAGCGGGCATTAATCATTGGCGCCGGATCAGCGGGGACCATGCTCGTTCGTCAGCTACAGCAATCGAGTGATGTACATATTGAGCCAGTCGCCTTCATCGATGATGACAAGACGAAACATAGGCTTGAAATTATGGGTCTGCCTGTCATAGGAGGAAAAGAACAAATTCAAACAGCTGTCGTGATGATGGATATTCAGAAGATCATCATTGCCATTCCATCTAAAAGCAGCCACACCTTAAAAGGGCTGTATAAGGAATGTGTAGCGACTGGAGTCAAAACACAGATCATGCCGGAAATGGAGCAGATTTTAAAAGGAACCCATGCGCTGAATCAATTACGGGATGTACAGCCAGAGGATTTACTAGGGAGAGAACCGATTCAATTAGATACGAGCCGTCTATCTGCTCATTTAAAAGGAAAAACGATCATGGTCACAGGGGCAGGCGGATCAATTGGGTCAGAAATCTGCCGTCAAATTTGTGTGTTTGCTCCTCAAGCGATTGTACTTGTGGGACATGGAGAATTTAGCATTCATTCTATTTTACTAGAGCTGAAAGAATTATATGGAGACAGCATCAGACTCTATCCACAAATTGCGGATATTCAAGATAAACAGAAAATGAGTGAAATCGTTGGTCAGTTTCAACCGGATATGATTTATCATGCTGCGGCACATAAGCATGTTCCGCTCATGGAGATCAGTCCGAAAGAAGCTGTGAAAAACAATATTATCGGCACAAAAAATGTCGCGGAAGCCGCACACGAGCACCGCATTGAAACATTCGTCCTCATCTCATCTGACAAAGCAGTCAACCCTGCCAATGTGATGGGAGCCACTAAGCGGTTTGCTGAAATGCTGATTATGCAAATGGGGGCAAGCAGCGAAACAAAATTTGTCGCCGTTCGATTTGGAAATGTACTTGGAAGCAGAGGGAGCGTCATCCCTATTTTTAAGAAACAAATCGAGCAAGGCGGGCCGGTGACAGTCACGCACCCAGCCATGACAAGATATTTTATGACCATCCCAGAAGCATCAAGGCTTGTGATTCAGGCAGGTGCACTGGCAGAAGGAAGACAGATTTTTGTTTTAGATATGGGGGAGCCAGTGAAAATCGTAGACCTCGCAGAAAACCTCATTCACCTCTCAGGCTACACCACAGACCAGATTCCGATCACTTTCACAGGCATTCGTCCTGGGGAGAAAATGTACGAAGAACTACTGAACCAGCATGAAAAAGCACAGGAACAAATCTTCCCGAAAATTCATATCGGCCATGCGCTGGATGGTGACCCATATGTGCTGAACCGCTTTATCCATGAATTTGACATGATGAGTGAAGAGCAAATGAGACAAGCATTATTTGCGGCCATTGAGTCGCATGATATGTTGTCCGAACAGATGAAACGAGAGGAGGAGCCGCTTGCCAATGAAGAAAAAAGTCTTGTTTTGCGCAACGGTTGATTATCACTTTAAGGCCTTTCATCTTCCATATTTCCGGTGGTTTCAGGAAAAAGGATGGGAAGTGCATACAGCGGCAAATGGCCAGCTTGAGCTGCCCTATGTGAATCAAGCTCACTCGATTCCAATTCAGCGCTCTCCTTTTCATGTCCGCAACCGGCTTGCGTATGTAGAACTGAAGAAGCTGTTAGCGAAAGAGCACTATGATTTCATCCATTGCCACACACCAATGGGAAGTGTCATTGGCAGGCTTGCAGCCAAGGGCGCGCGCAAAAAAGGAACGAAGGTTCTTTACACGGCACATGGCTTTCACTTTTGGCAGGGGGCGCCGCTTCAAAACTGGCTGCTCTATTATCCAATTGAGAGATTTCTTGCCCGCTATACAGACGCACTGATCACCATTAATGGGGAGGATTTTAAAAGAGCAGACCGTCTATCAAAAGAGCGGACATCTGTTTATTATGTGCCCGGTATGGGTGTGGATATGAAACGGTTCGCACCAGTTGATGAAAAAGAGAAACAGCGTCTCCGCGCAGCCTACGGCTTTTCTGCGGAAGATTTTATCGTACTGTGTGCTGGCGAATTAAACATGAATAAAAATCAAGGAATGCTCATCAAAGCATGTGCACAACTGTCTAGGAAAATACCAAATATAAAGATCGTGTTTGCCGGGGAAGGGACAATGAGACCAAACTATGAAAAGCTTACCCGCCAGCTCCAGCTTGAAAAGCATGTTCACTTTGCTGGGTTTTGCAAACAAATGGAGGAATGGATGCATTTGAGCGATGTGTGTGTTTCCACCAGCTTGAGAGAAGGGCTCGGCATGAACCTGCTTGAAGCGATGTCGGCAGAAAAACCCGTGATTGCAACGGAGAATAGAGGGCATTGTGAGCTTGTCAAACATGGCGTCAATGGTTTTTTAGTTAAACCGCAGGATGTGAATGGTTTAGCTGATTACTTGCAGCAGCTCTATGACAAAAAGGATCAGCTGCTTCTCATGGGAAAAGCGGGACGCTCTATCGCTCATGCATTTGCACAGGAGCAGACGGTCAGTGCAATGGAAGAAATTTATACAATTTATATGGATCAAGCAGAGAAGGTGATACAGCATGCGTAAACCAAAGGTGTCAATTATCATGGGCGTCTACAATTGCCAAGAGACAGTAGAAGAAAGTATTGAATCCATTCTTCATCAAACATATGAAAACTGGGAGCTCATCATATGTGATGACGCATCAACAGATGGCACTTATGAGAAGGTGCTGTCTTATACAAAACGAGATCCTGAAAGAATTCGCCTGATCCGTAATCAAGAAAATCAAAGGCTCGCTGCCAGTCTCAATCGCTGTCTGGCTGAAGCGAGGGGAGAGTTGATTGCAAGGCAGGATGGCGATGATCTATCGGTGCCTGTTCGTTTAGAAAAACAGGTTCATTTCCTCGATACATATCCTGAATACGATGTGGTCGGTACGGCGATGACGGTTTTTGATGAAACGGGAACAAAGGGTGTACGGGCACTTGTTTCAGAGCCTGATCGGAAGGTGATGGCAAGAGGGACTCCTTTTTGTCATGGGACCATTATGATGAGGGCTTCTGCTTACAAAGCTTTAAATGGATATCGCTCTGTGAAAACAACAAGGCGGATGGAAGATATCGATCTTTGGATCCGCTTTTTTGCTGCTGGGAGGAAAGGCTTTAATTTACAAGAGCCGTTATATCTTGTGAGAGAGGATGAAGCAGCCTTTCAGCGGCGAAAGTTTCGATATTCGATGGATAATGCCTGGCTCGTTTTGAAAGCATGCTGGCTATTAAAGCTATCGCCGCTTGACTATTTATTTGCTCTAAAACCGGTGGTCCGTGCCTGCTTGTCACCGAAGGTCATGAAGCTTTATCATCGCCGGAAGCTGGCGTCGTCTATGCTGAAGAGGAGGGCTGTTCGGGATGAGTGAGCCAAAGCGCGTGCTTCATATTGTGGGCGGGATGAACCGCGGCGGAGCTGAAACGATGATTATGAACATTTATCGTGCACTCGACAGGAATGTCCTTCAATTTGATTTCATTACCCACCGGCAGGACGTCTGTGATTATGATGAGGAAATTCGCGAGCTTGGGGGACGCATCTTTTATGTCCCGAGTATTGGGGCGTCCTCTCCGGTTGCTTTTGTGAAAACATTGACAAAGACAATTAGGCAAACAGGACCCTATCAGGCCGTGCATGCACATACGGATTTTCAGACAGGCTTCTCCGCACTTGCTGCAAAACTAGCGGGTGTGAAGGTGCGCATTTGCCATTCGCATAATACAGCGTGGAAGCAGTCGCCAAACTGGCTGGATCATATGATGCTCAAAGGGTTTCGCCAGCTGATCTTTGCATTCTCTACACAGCTTGTTGCATGCGGCGAGGATGCCGGAGTCTTTTTATTTGGACAGAAAAAAATGCAGAACGGGCAAGTTGAGGTGCTGCCAAATGGGATTGATTTATCCCTTTTTTTTCAGCCTGATCCAGACGAAAAGGCGGAGATCAAAAAGCAGCTCTATCTTCGCGAAAAAAACATGATCATCGGTCATATTGGGCGGTTCCATGAGCAAAAAAATCATGTTTTTTTTATGGAGCTGGCCCAGACCTTAAAGAAGCAAGGCGTTTCATTTCAGCTTGTCCTCGTAGGAGATGGACCGCTGAAGCAAGTAGTCGAATCGTATGCGGAGAAGGCAGGCCTGATGGAGGACATTGTCTTTACAGGCGTCGTATCAGACGTTCCACAGTATATGAAAGCATTTGATGTTTTTGTGATGCCTTCCTTGTTTGAAGGTCTTCCGCTTGTATTAGTGGAAGCACAGGCATCTGGGCTGCCTTGTGTGATTTCAGATCATATTACAGAGGAAGTAGATTTAGGCTGCGGGCTTGTGAAAAGGATGTCGCTGCGAGATTCCGCGCATGAATGGATGAAGGCGGTGCTTGAAGCATATCATGCAGAACCTCCTCTTCAAGAGACCATTACCTCACAGCTTGAACAAAGAGGATTTGATGTGAAACAGAATATTACACGTGTGATGAATCTATATGGACTGTAAGGAAGGAATGGCAGATGGCGGTTTATTTGGTGAACATGATCATGGTCTATTTATGGTCGAGCTTTGCCGCATTTTACGGCAGACGTGATGATACCATTCAAAGCGGATGGCGGCCTAACAAGCTTCTTGTGTTTTTTCCGTTTTTGTTTCTTTGTATCGTGTCTGGTATTCGGTATAAAGTAGGAACCGATTTTGTCACATATGGACAGATGTATGAGTTCTCCATTAACTATGAAAAGCCTTGGCATATATTTGGATTCGGTGTGGATAAAGCCGCAACGGATCCAGGGTTTACGTTTATTTTATGGATGCTTAATCAACTGACTCATGATCCGCAAATCATGTATATCTCAGTCGGAGCCATTACTTATTTTTTTATTATCAAGACGCTTATTCAATATGGCCGTCCATTTGAGCTCAGTATGCTGCTTTTTCTTGGGACCTTTCATTATTATGCGTCATTTAATGGCATGCGTCAGTATATGGTGGCAGCGATTCTTTTTTATGCCATCCGGTTGGTGATCAATGGTCAGTGGAAATTGTATTTTCCTCTCGTCCTTGTATGTTCATTGTTTCATTCATCGGCTCTCATCATGATTCCTGTGTATTTTATTGTGAGGACAAAGGCTTGGTCTTGGATGATGCTGTTCTTATGCCTGATTTTCTTAGGCTTAACCGCGCTTTATGACCGTTTTGTCTCAGTGTTTGTCGTGATGCTGCAAGGAAGTTCATATGGTCATTACGAGGAATGGCTCACAACGAATACGAATGGAATGAATGTGACAAAAATCGGTGTCTTGATTTTGCCGCTTCTGCTCGCTTTCTTTTATCGAAAACGACTTCGTGAGCTGACACCTGAGAGTGATTACATTGTGAATTTTTGTTTGCTTGGTTTCTTGTTTGGCATCCTTGCAACGAAAGATGTCATTTATGCAAGATTTCATATTTACTTTGGCTTGTATCAGCTCATTTTACTGCCATATTTCACACGCATTTTTGATCAGCGGTCTAATGTGTTTATGTATGTAGGGATTGCTGTTTGCTATATTCTGTACAGCATCATGCTGATGCCGTTCGATTCTTCGGTTTTGCCGTATAGAACGATATTTAATAAATAGATTTGAAGAAAGGTGGGGCATGCTGTAATGCCAGCTATCAGTCTATTGGTCGCAGTTTACAATACGAGTCAATATGTGGAGCAATGTCTTCAATCAATTGCAGATCAAAGCTTTTCCGATATAGAAGTCATTCTTATCAATGATGGATCGACCGACCGCAGCGGTGAATGGCTTGAAGCATTTGCTGAGCGTGATGAGCGTTTCCGGGTAATCCATCAATCCAATCAAGGGTTAGGCGCTGTGAGAAACCGGGGCATCGAGGAAGCGAAAGGGACGTACCTCGCCTTTGTGGATTCAGATGATATTCTCGCTCCTCATTACTGTGAAGCCATGTACGAAAAAGCCGAAATGACCGGGGCAGATCTTGTTGTGAGTGAATATTGGATTCAATTTGAACAGTCAAAGCGAACGATACCAACAACGCTGTTAGAGAAGCGGTCAGCCGAAAAAACGGATTTAATCAAAGCGTTATTACACGGAGACTTGACTGGATTCTCATGGAATAAGCTGTATCGGCGTGCCTTTATGGAAGAACATCACATTCGATTTCCGCTGCGGGGGGAGCTTGAGAACATTGAAGATCAATATGTGACGCTGCGCTGTTTTTCTTTATCACGCAGCATCGCTTTTGTTCATGAGCCCCTTTATTACTACAGGGTTCATCTGTCATCTATTGTGCAGCGATATCAGAAGCAGTATTTTCATCATGGACTGACCTATTATCATGCACAGCACTCGTTTTTAAAAGAGTATGATGACATCTCTCTGTATGAGAAAGCATTAGACTTTTTTATCGTCAATCATACGCTTCATTGTATGCTCAACGAATGGAAGAGCCAAAATGACCTCTCCATTCGGGAAAAGCTTGATCACATGCGGGAAATGGTGACACACGATGCTTTCCAGCATGCCGTTAAACAAGTGGAACCATCGAAGCTCACAGTTCGAAAGCGTATGATTTTATTTCTTGCTAAGTGCCGATTGATTTATCCGCTTTCTGCTGCGGCTTCTAGCTATCAAAAATGGATCGAATATCAGACAAGGAAATAGGGGTGATGGGATTGACATTGCAGCAATTGAAGGCGAACGTCGCAGAGTGGCTGCTCTTAAAGGTCAAATATCCGCTTGAGTATAGACTGAGCCGCCAAAGGCTGCCAGAGCTGAGTCATCAGAAGAAAATCATTCTCACGCTGCTGCCGGGACATGATAATTTGGGGGATCATGCGATTGCCTATGCGAGTTATTGTTTTTTAAAGAAACACTTTCCAGCCTATGACATCATAGAAGTGGACATGAAAGAGATCTATCGCCTTGCCCGTCCGCTAAAGCGCAGCCGGCACCCAGAAGACATCGTCTGTATGATCGGTGGGGGCAATATGGGGGATTTATACCGGTACGAAGAATGGACGAGACAATTTATCATCAAGACCTTCAAGTCCTATCCCATGATCCAGCTGCCTGCTACTGTTCATTTTACAGAAACAAAGAAAGGGAAACGGGAGGAGCGACGCGCCATACACACGTATAAGCAGCACCCAAGACTGCTCCTCATGGCAAGAGATCAAACAACCTATGAATGGATGAAGCAGCATTTTCCTGATCAAGATGTGTGGAAACAGCCTGATATGGTGCTGTCATTAGACGAATCATCAAAGGATGAAACACGTGAAGGGGTTTTGCTTTGTCTGCGTGAGGATCAAGAAGCATATCTCACAAAGGAGGAGCGCCAACAGCTACAGCAGTATATTCAAGAGACATATGATCAAGTCGGTTTAATCACAACGACAATTGGCAGACGGGTCGATCGAACAACTCGCTTAGATGAATTAACGGCTTTATGGACGGAGTTAAAACAAGCACAGGTCGTCGTGACAGATCGTCTGCATGGCATGATCTTTTGTGCGATCACTCATACACCGTGTGTTGTCCTGAGATCGTTTGATCATAAGGTAATGGAAGGATTTGAATGGGTGGCTCACCTTCCGTTTATGACCCTTTTAAAAGAACCAAATGAGACCGCTGTGAAAGAGGCCGTTCATCAGCTGATGAAAACAAGTGGTCAAAAGGGAGAGGAAGCTGGATGAGGGCTCTTAAACGCTGCGTGAAAGCACAATGAATCGAGCATTTCTTTATAATGCCAGTGCGAACTTAATCACATTTGTCCTGATGATGCTCATGTCTGTTTGTTTAACACCTTATATTGTTCATACGCTTGGAGTGGAAGCATTCGGCTTAATCCATCTGACGCAAAATATGATCAACTATTTATCGGTCATTACCGCTTCGTTAAGTGCGGTTGTTGTGCGTTTTTTTTCTGTGGCGGCTCATAAAGGAGAGATGGAGAAGGCGCAGCGCTATCTCGCTTCCTATTTCGTCAGTTCGTTTTTACTATCTATTAGTCTCTTTTTGCTTTGTCTTTTCATATCTCATCAGCTGGTTGAGTGGCTTCATGTGCCCGATCATCTCGCAAAAGACACACAGACCGCCTTTATTTTAGGGGGTCTTTTATTTATGCTCAATTTCGTCATGTCTGGCATTGGGGCTGCACCGTTTTATGCGAATAAGCTCTATGTATCAAGTGTTGGACAGGCAATTCAAATGTTTCTGAGAGCACTGATGATTGTCATCCTGTTTACATGGACGACACCAGCCATTTGGCATATTCCACTTGCGGCCGTCATTGGAAGCTTAGCGGCTATGGGGATCGGTATCTATTATTTTAAGAAACTCATCCCTTGGTTTTCGTTTAAGTGGCGGCATGTCTCATTATCGTCTAGTCTCACTCTTGTTCGGTCAGGGGTCTGGCATTCATTTGAGCAAATGGGGATTTTGTTGTTTTTACAAATTGATTTATTGATGACCAACTTGCTCATTGGAGCTGAAGCGACAGGCAAATATGCGGCGATTTTACAGTTTCCATTATTATTACGCACACTGGCAGGGACACTGGCCGTTGTGTTTGCACCAACAATTACGAAATTTTATTCGAATCAGGACAAAGAGGGACTTATTCAATATGCTGCAAATGCTATTAAGTGGAGCGGCTTATTTGTTGCGTTCCCAGCCGCGCTTTTAGGAGGTCTCGCTGGTCCGCTCATGCTTCTATGGCTTGGCCCTGCTTTTGAGGAGCTGAAATGGCTTCTCATGATTCATGCGGCTTATTTATGTTTGACCTTGATGTTTTTACCGCTCACATATGTGCCAACCGTGTTTAATCGTTTTAAAGTTCCTGCGGTTGTCACCCTTATATTAGGTGTGTCTAATGTGCTTTTTGCCTATGGATTGACTCATATGCTGCAGCTCGGTTTATATGGCATTGCATCCGCGGGGGCAATGGTTTTATTGATCAAAAATATTGTGTTTCTGCCATTTTATACGGCTAGCATCACGAATCAGAAACGCACCATCTTTTACAAGCATACGCTGGTTCCGCTTGCAGGAGCGCTATTTATTTGGGGCGTCTGCGCAGGAATTCAAGCGGTATATAACGTGACTTCATGGTGGGAGCTGTTTTGTATTGGCGGGCTTTGTTTCATTCTCTATATGGGCTACTTGTACCTGTTTGCAGGAACGAAACGAGAGCGGATGCAGCTGATGCGTAAGGTAAAACATGCGGTCTCCCGCTAATATGAAAAGGAGATGCAATGATGAAAAGAATGATCGATGTGATGGTGGCATTGACGCTGCTCATCGCAGGCAGTCTTCTTTTTCTTCTCATCTATGGACTGATTAGATGGAAAATTGGAACGCCTGTGGTGTTTCGGCAGAAGCGGCCTGGTCTGTATGGCAGGCCTTTTATGCTCTATAAATTTCGGACAATGACCGATGAACGCGACGAACATGGGCAGCTGCTGCCAGATCATCTGCGTTTAACAAAAACCGGCGCCTTGATTCGAAAGCTTAGTCTTGATGAATTGCCGCAGCTTGTCAATGTACTCAAAGGAGAGCTCAGTCTCGTCGGGCCAAGACCGCTTTTGATGGAGTATTTGCCTATGTATACAGAGGAACAAGCAAGGCGTCATCTTGTAAAGCCCGGCATAACAGGATGGGCACAGGTGAACGGCCGAAACACGCTTTCCTGGGAGGAGAAATTCACCTATGACCTTTGGTATGTCGAGCATCAATCGTTTTGGCTCGATATGAAAATTCTATGGATGACCTTGCTGAAAGTCATGAAAACAGAGGGGGTGCAGCAGCCGGATCATGCCACAGCTGAAAAATTCAAAGGAACCGATATGTAAGAAGCAAACCATTGGTTTAATTGGGGCTGGAGGACATAGCAAAGTCATCCAAGATCTCATTTTTGCACATTCCGATTACTCATTATGTGCGGTGTTAGATGATCAATTTGAAGAGGTGGTCACTCAAAGCGGGATTTTGTATGGACCGATATACATGAGTGAGCAGCTGAGAAAGACCATGCCACATATGAAATGGCTGATTGCGATCGGACAAAATGAGATCAGACAGCTCATGAAGGAACGCCTCTCATTTGAAAACACAGCGTACGCCACACTCATTCATCCAGAGGCGGTCATAAGTCCGTCAGCTGTCATTGGAAGGGGGACTGTTGTGATGGCAAGGGCAGTGGTACAAGCGGATGCAGCCATCGGTGAGCATGCGATTATGAATACAGGATCTATCGTGGAGCATGACTGCATACTCGAATCGTTTGTGCACCTGTCACCAGGCGCGGTTCTGACTGGCGGTGTTTCCGTGCGGGAGGGTGCCCATATTGGGGCAGGTGCCGTCGTGACACCGGGTACAACGATTGGAAGCTGGACGGTCATTGGCGCTGGAGCAGCAGTGACAAGAGATATACATGATCAGAAGGTTGCGGTAGGAATTCCTGCAATGGAAATCAAAGATCGGAAAGAAGGTGGAAAGTGATGAAAGAAAAGAAGCGAATTTACTTATCTCCTCCGCATATGAGCGGAAAAGAGTATCTCAAAATAGAGGAAGCCTTCAAGAGCAACTGGATTGCGCCGCTTGGACCGCTTGTGAATGAATTTGAGCAGACAGTAGCGGACTATGCAGGAGTGAAGACAGGCGCGGCTTTATCCTCAGGAACAGCGGCGATTCACCTTGCTTTAAAGCTGATAGGTGTACAAAAAGAAGACATTGTCTTTTGTTCCACCCTCACGTTTGTTGCAACGGCAAATCCGATTTTATATGAACAAGCGGCGCCCGTTTTTATTGATTCTGAAAGGGAGACGTGGAATATGTGCCCGCTCGCTTTAGAGAAAGCCTTTGTTGAAACAAAACGTCTTGGGAAAAAACCTCGCGCGGTCATTGTCGTCCATTTATATGGGCAAAGTGCAAAAATGGACGAGATCATGACTTTGTGTGAAGCATATGATGTACCCGTCATTGAGGATGCGGCTGAATCGTTAGGTGCGCTGTATAAAGGAAGAAAAAGCGGCTCAATGGGCAGGTTCGGTATCTATTCTTTTAATGGAAATAAAATCATTACAACATCAGGGGGCGGAATGCTTGTGAGTGATGATGAAGCTGCGATTGAACGATGCCGCTTTCTTGCGTCACAGGCCAGAGAACAAGCCATGCACTATGAGCATCAAGAGATGGGCTACAACTATCGCATGAGCAACCTCTTAGCAGGGGTCGGGATTGCTCAAATGGAAGTGCTGGACGAGCGTGTTGATCAAAAGCGCCGCATTTTCCAGCGTTATCAGGACGCTTTATCAGAAGCGGATGGTCTTCATTTGATGCCAGAATATCAAGAAACGAAATCCAACCGCTGGCTGACGGCATTGACCATTGATCGTGATACAAAATTGTCTCCAGCAGATATCATTCTTGCTTTAGAAAAAGAACAAATCGAAGCAAGGCATGTATGGAAGCCGCTACACCAGCAGCCGCTCTTTCGTCATTGCCCTTTTTATACTGCGGAAAAAGGGACGCCTGTATCCGAGCTGTTATTTGAGAGGGGGCTTTGTCTCCCGTCTGGAACGAGCATGACAGATGCAGATCAGGAGCGTATCATCCATATACTTCATGACATGCTGCGAGAAAAAACATTTACCTCTTCACAGGCTGCTCATTCGTAAGCAGCCTTCCTCTCTTTCTATCAAATTCCTCATTTTGTGGAATAATTAGGAATAAGTATTGTCATTTCGTTTCAAATATGATATTGACAAGGGCTCCCTTCCTCCTTAAAATGAAAATGATTATCAGCATCAATTAGGAGGAGCAACTTATGACTATTTGGAATTATTTCCCTAAAATTAAAATAAATACTGTGTTACCCTTCCTGCTTATTTTCTTTTTATTAGTAGGATGCTCTCAAACAAACAATGGAGCGGATGGAAACAAGGATCACCCTGACATGATCACTATGGCGTGGCCAAGAGATATTGGTGAAATGAATCCACACGTATACAACCCATCACAATTGTTTGCACAATCAATGATTTATGAGCCGTTGGTGAGCTATCAAAAGAATGGAAAGCTGAAACCAGAATTAGCGAAATCATGGGATGTTTCAAAGGATGGCAAGGTGTATACGTTCCATTTAAGAGACGGAGTAACATTCTCAGATGGCTCTGAATTTAATGCGGATATTGTTAAAAAGAACTTTGATACGATTTTAAAAAATAAAGATTTACATAGCTGGTTAGGTGTCATTAAGAAAATCAAAAAGACAGAAGCCGTTGATAAAAAGACATTTAAACTCACATTAACAGCACCATATTATCCAACTGTTCAAGAATTAGCCGTTGTTCGTCCAGTTCGTTTCTTAGGTGAAGCAGGCTTCCCTAAAAACGGAGATACGTCAAAAGGAATTGAAAAACCAGTGGGGACAGGCCCTTGGATTTTAAAAACATATAAGAAAGATGATTATGCTATTTTCGAACGAAACGATCATTATTGGGGAGAAAAACCAAAGGTAAAAGAAATCAAGGTAAAGGTTATCCCAGATGCGGAAACGAGAGTCATGGCATTTGAAAAAGGTGATGTGGATCTACTTTACGGAGAAGGAACCATTAGCCTTGATTCCTACAAACAGCTAGAGGCAAGCGGCAAGTATGAAACGAAAATGTCAGAGCCTGTTGCAACGAGACAGCTTGTCATGAACACAAAAGTGGATCAGCTGTCAGATGAGAAAGTGCGTCATGCCCTTCAATATGCCTTCAATAAAAAATCAATGGTAGAAGGGGTCACTTCTGGTTTAGAGGATGAAGCAGATCACATCTTGCCGACAAACATGCCGTATACGTCAAACATTCAGGTGAAGTCTTTCAAATATGATGTGGATAAAGCCAAAGCATTGCTGGATGAAGCGGGCTGGACACTTCCAAAAGGAAAATCCGTTCGTGAAAAAGATGGGAAAAAGCTTGAGTTCAGCATGATGTATGACTCGGCAGAATCGATTCAAAAAGCGATGGCAGAAACGCTGCAAGCCGAATGGGCAGCCGTTGGTGTCGGCGTCAAGCTTGAGGGTGTGGATTTGGCCACACAGGTTCAGCGCTTTAAAGCCAATAAGTTTGATATGAACTTCTTTAGCAACTACGGAGCGCCGTATGATCCGCATACGTTTATGAACGTTCTCTCATCAGATGGATTTGGATTCAAAGAAGCCATTTCAGCCTACCCAAATAAGGAAAAGCTGATCAAAGAAATGACGGAAATTCCATCAACAACAAATGAAAAGAAACGTAAAGCACTGTATTCGTCTGTCTTATCCTCTTTACAGGATCAAGGGGCAATTGTGCCAATCTCTTATTTTAAAAAGACAGCCGTTTATCAAAAAGCTGTGAAAGACTTTGAATTCCCTGCGAATCGTGATGAACAACCTTTCACAGGCATTAAGCTGAAGTAACAGAAGGAAGGTAAGGAAATGGGCCGCTATATCGTCAAACGATTGCTATCAATTATTCCTGTATTTTTATTAGCCACACTGCTCACAACTGGTATGATTCACCTTTCGCCAGTTGACCCGGCTGAGGCATATTTAGCAGCGGCTCATATCCAGCCTACGGATGAAATATTAGCGCAAAAACGAAGTGAATTTGGCTTAGATGAGCCATTTTATATGCAATATCTTCATACCATTGAAAAAGTCATTCATCTTGATTTCGGCCGGTCGTATATGTCCAATCAGCCTGTCGTTGATGAGGTGATGTATCGAATACCGGCGACGATTCAATTGGCACTGACCAGTCTGCTGATCGCTATTTGTGTCAGCATTCCGCTCGGCTTTTTCAGCGGCATGAGGAAAAATGGTGCCGTTGATCATGTGAGCCGGCTCATTTCTTTCTTAGGAGCATCTATCCCAACGTTTGTTTTGGGGTATTTGCTCATCTTCTTTTTTTCAGTGAAGCTCGACCTTTTACCAGTTGAAGGGGTCGGAACATGGGCGCATCTCATCCTGCCGTCGATCACACTGGCAGTCCCTTTAATTGCTACGTATACAAGGCTGTTACGTTCAAGTGTGAGTGAGGCGCTTCAAGAACCTTTCGTTCAATATGCGAGAATGAGAGGATTGAAGGAACAATCGATCATGTTCAAGCATGTGTTCAGAATCGCGATATCGCCGATGCTGACCGGACTTGGGGTGAACCTCGGCAAGCTGTTAACCGGAACCATTATTGTAGAGGCCGTTTTCTCATGGCCGGGGTTTGGCCGCTTTTTTATTGAAGCGATCTTTAACCGTGATTTGCCAGTCATTCAATTTTATGTCCTCATGTCAGCCTGTATTTTTATCTTGAGCAGTTTGATGGTTGACTTGATTCAATTGATCATTGACCCTCGTATTTCTAGAAAGGAAGGCCGCCAGCAATGATGACAAAAGTAAAACATCTCTTCTCTCATCAAAAGATGATCTCGATCTGCGCTCTGCTGCTCGGTCTCCTGCTGATTGTGACAATATGTGCGCCATGGATCGCCCCGCATGATCCGGCAGCTGTCAATCTAGCGATGAAGCTAAAGGGATCTTCGTGGGAGTATCCTCTTGGAACAGATCAATTAGGGCGGTGCAATTTATCTCGTATTTTATATGGTGCGCGTGTTTCGCTCGGCTGTGCGTTATTAATCTTTCTTTCTTCGTTATTCATTGGTTTAATTGTCGGCCTGTTTTCAGGATACAAAGGCGGCTGGATTGATCATGTTTTGATGAGAATCTGTGACGGTGTCATGGCATTTCCAAACCTGGTGCTGATCCTTGGGTTAGTCGGCATTTTCGGTCCGGGACTTTCTCAAGTCGTACTTGCTTTGATGCTTGTGCAATGGGTGTATTATGCCCGCGTCTTCCGAGGGATGGTGCTCAGTTTAAAAGAACAGAACTTTATTGCAGCTGCAAAAATCAGTGGGACCTCGCACTGGAACATCATGAGAAAGCATATGATTCCCAATGTCCTGCCGCCATTAGCAGTCATTGGAACACTCGAAATGGGCTGGGCGATTATGGACATTTCTGCGATGTCTTTCCTCGGATTAGGGGTTCAGCCTCCTATGCCTGAATGGGGAGCAATGATTCATGAAGGGAAATCGTATATTCAAACGAATCCTCAATTGATGCTGTACCCGGGTCTTGTGATCATGACTGTGGTGATTCTGTTTAATTTACTAGGAGAAGCCCTTTCAGAGAAATATGGTATCAAACGCCGTGTGTAAAGGAATGATCAATGTGCAAGAGCCCATTTTACAAATAGAGAACCTGCATGTGCATACGAAAACACCTCAAGGGACAACCCCTCTTATTCAAGAAGTATCGTTTGAAGTAGAGCGCGGTCAAATCCTTGGATTAATTGGTGAGAGCGGCTGCGGGAAAACAGTTACAAGTATGTCGATCTTACGTATGCTTGATCGAAAAACAACTGAAGTCACTGGCAGTATCACATTACAGGGACGAGAATTGATCGGTATAAGTGAAAAGAATATGCGGTCCATTCGAGGCAAAGACATCTCATATATTATGCAAAATCCAATGAACAGTTTTACGCCGGTATGGACAATCGGCCATCAGCTGGTTGAAACCATCCGCCGGCATTCTGCTGTTAGTAAAAAGAAGGCACGAGCACAGGCAATGGATGCTTTAGCGCAAATGAATCTGCCGCAGCCAGACGAACTGTTCAACAAATACCCCTTTGAATTAAGCGGAGGGATGCTGCAGCGTGTCATGATCGCCATGGCTGCCTGTATGCACCCGCCCCTCATCATTGCAGATGAGCCGACAACTGCTTTAGATGTACACAATCAGAAACGGGTGCTTCAGCATCTGAACCAAATTCGTCATAACTATGGAACGGCCATTTTACTCATTACCCACGATCTTGGTGTCATTGCTGAAATGGCAGATCAAGTTGTCGTCATGAAACAAGGAGAAATTGTGGAAAAGGCAGGAGTTCTTGAACTTTTTGAACAACCAAAGCATGATTATACAAAAAAACTATTAGCAGCTCGTCCATCTATCCCAGCTGTTTGCCCGATTTGAGGTGAGAAGGCCCTTGCATTTATTAGAAGTGAAAGCAGTCAGTCATGCATACAACAGCCGGTCGTTTCTAATGAGAAATAAAGGCGCAGCCCCTGTCCTGAAAAGCGTCGATTTGAACATTGAAGAAGGCACTTGCCTTGGACTGCTGGGACAAAGCGGTGCAGGAAAAAGTACACTTGGCCGCATCATACTTGGTTTAGAGAAACCAAGAGCTGGACAGGTTCTTTTTGAAGGTCAGGATGTTTATCGTGCAGATCAGCAAACACGTAAGCATTTTCGCAGGCATGTGCAAGCGGTATTTCAGGATTCCTATTCGGCGGTAAATCCAAGATGGACAGTTGAACAAATTTTATCTGAACCGCTTGAAAACTATGAAACCATGAGCCGAAAGGAACGTAAAAACGTGCTGATTCATTGGTTGGAAAGAGTCGGGCTCAGTGAAAAAGATTTGTCTAAATATCCGCACCAATTCAGCGGCGGCCAGCTGCAAAGGATCAACATTGCTAGAGCTTTATTGCTCCAGCCAAAGCTCATTGTACTTGATGAATCTGTCAGCAGCTTAGACATGGTCACACAGGCTGTCATTTTAGATTTATTAGTAGAATTAAAGAAGGAGCTGGGTGTGGCTTACTTATTTATTACACATGATATGACAGCAGCCTATCACTTAAGTGATCAATTGGCGATTCTTGATCAAGGAAAGCTTGTCGCCCAATTTCAATCAAAGGAAGAATTCTTTTCATCAGAAGAGGAAGCGGTGCGGAAAATGAGAGATGCAATGCTCGCAGACCATCCTTTGTCACGAACGATTGGCAGACCGGTTCGGTAAAGCTTTATTATCAATGCCTCTTTGAGAAGAGGCTATTTTTCATGAAAGGCAGGTGGCGTCGTGAACCATCGAGCGTATTTAGCTTTGGCCATTCCTTTAACGATTTCAACGATGACCACTCCTTTACTTGGAGCTGTTGATACAGCGGTTGTCGGTCAGCTCGCAAATCCTGCTTATATTGGAGGCGTTGCGGTCGGCAGTCTCATTTTCAGTACATTATATTGGCTGTTTGGTTTTTTGCGGGTAAGTACATCTGCTTTTGCCGCCCAGGCAAACGGGGCGCAGAATGAGGAGCAGGGTGTTCTTGCTTTTCTAAGACCTTTTTTCGTCGCCATCATCGTCGGACTTTGTTTTATTGCCCTGCAATGGCCGATTATTCAATCTGCTTTTCTAGTGATCTCTCCTGATGCTGATGTCCGTCAATTTGCCGCAGACTATTTTCATATTCGCATTTGGGGAGCGCCTTTTACTTTAATGAATTATGTCATATTGGGCTGGCTGATGGGGATGGCAAAAATGAAAGAAGCCCTTTCTTTACAAATCTTGATCAATGTCATGAATATGGCGCTTGCATTTCTGCTTGTTCATGTGTTTTCGTTTGCAGTCAAAGGAGTTGCGGCTGCGACATTGATGTCTGAATTAACCGCTTTTGTGTTAGGGGCATGGATCATCATGAAGCATTCGTCAAACGGATTCCAGATGCCTTCCATTAAGAAAATCATGGATACTCACGCAATGCAGAAAATGTTTCATGTGAATAAAGATTTGTTTATCCGGACGATCTGTCTGCTAGTGGTCATCAACATGTTTACGGCAAAAGGGGCTTCTTTTGGTACGGAGCTGCTGGCTGCTAATGCCATCTTATTTCAAATTCACTACATCATGGCTTATTTGTTCGATGGTTTTGCCAATGCTTCCAGCATCCTTGTTGGGCGGTCAGTTGGTGCAAATGACCGTTCTCTTTATGAAAAAACTTTAACCCTTTCAAGGCAGTGGGCACTTGTTATGGCATGTGTCATTGCGGCGGTTTATTTTCTATTAAAAGAGCCGATATTGAGCCTTTTTACAAATCTCCCTCAGCTGCTTGACGTGACATTACGCTATGCAGACTGGCTTGTACTTTATCCGTTTGCGGCTTGCTTCGGTTTGGTCATTTACGGCGTATTTACAGGTGCGACAGAAATTGCCCCTGTTAGAAATTCGATGCTGTTTGCAATGATTTTGTTTATCGTAGTTCAAACCGTGGTCACGCCCATTTGGCACAATCATGGCCTATGGTTTGCCTTTATCATCTATACTGTAGGGCGGTCTGGCTTTTTAATGATGTATAAATCGAGGCTGGATCAGAAGCTTTTTGCATATGATAAACACCCTTTGTCATCTTGACAAAAGGGTGTTCTTTTTCGTTCATTCGCTTTCTTTTTTCACCTTTTGAT
The DNA here is from genome assembly GCF_001482475.1 of Bacillus sp. G1(2015b). NCBI lineage: Bacteria > Bacillati > Bacillota > Bacilli > Caryophanales > Bacillaceae > Bacillus > Bacillus sp. G1(2015b). The sequence continues at coordinate 185,030 of NZ_LKIC01000003.1, forward strand.
AGGCTTCATCAAGATGCTGAATTCGCTTCAATACAACCGCATTTTTGGTCAGCTGGTCTTGAACAAGCGTTGACACCACTGAGCGGTAATAGGCATTCATCGCATGAACTTTGTCTTCATTTTGGTTCATGGCGATGTGCTGTTTCAAGTTGTCGACAAAGTATGGAACGGAAAAAAGTTCAGACATAGAAATCACTCCTATTTCGTATATACGGTCCGTCAATCTTCATGTAAAATGATGAGAGGGAGGGGAGACAATGAGCCTTAAACTGCAACAAGAACAGGTATTAAAGCAGGTGCTCACACAAGAACTCAGGCAGGCCATTACGCTGCTGCAGCTGAATTGCGCAGAGCTCGGCGAGTATCTTGACCAGTTAGCGCTTGAGAACCCTCTGATTGAGCGGAAAGACACGGACAGCTATCAACCAGTTTATCATAAAAAATCACAAGATCGAATGACAGAGCCGTATCGAACGCATCAAAAAGAAAGCCTGCAAATGTTTTTAAAAAGACAGGCGATTGATTTGAATTTAAGTGAAAAGAATCAAAGAATCTTTCATTTTATGATTGAGTCCATTGATTCCAATGGCTATCTAAATGAACCGATCGACACAATGGCAGCTGTCTTAAAGGTGCCAGCTGAAGAAGTAGAAGCCGTCCTTCATCAGCTGCAATCACTAGAGCCTGCCGGGATTGGCGCAAGATCATTGCAGGAATGCATCCTCCTGCAGCTGAGAAGAAAAAGGGAGCGCTGGTATGAAGCCGAGCTGATCATCGAAGAGCATTTCTTTCTTTTTGCCAGAAAGGCTTGGAAGGAAATTGCGGCGAAAACAGGTGTTTCAATGAAAACACTCCAAGCGGTACAAGATGAAGTGTCTCAGCTTGAACCAAGACCAGGCCTTCATTTCTCATCTGATGAAGAGCATGTGTATATCGAGCCTGATGTGACGATTACTGTGGTGCAGGATCACATCACATTTGAGCTAAATCAGCGCGCTTTTCCAGACGTTGAAATGAATGAAGGCTACTTCGCCATGATTCAAGACCAAAAGCGGCACGAAGCATACACGTATTTAAAGGAAAAAGAGCAGCAGTACAATTGGCTTGTCCAAGCGCTGAGGCAAAGAAAGCAAACGATGACTCATGTCGTTCGTGAGATTATCTCACATCAGACGGATTTTTTCCTAACAGGGAAACATAAAATGAAACCGCTTACCATGAAGCGGATCGCAGATATACTGCAAGTCCATGAGTCAACAGTCAGCCGTACTGTAAAAGGGAAAATGGTGCAAACCCCTTATGGTCTCATGGAAATGAAACAATTTTTCCAAGCAAAATTAGAAGGGCATTCGCTAGAAGAGGCGTCCAGCTACACAGTCAAAACGCACATTGCAGAGCTCATTCAAACGGAAAATAAGAAAAAACCGTATTCAGATCAGCAAATCATGACGCTGCTTCAGCAAACCTTTGGCATCCGCGTGTCGCGCAGAACCATTGCAAAATATCGCGAACAAATGAATCTTCCAGCCTCAACGCTGAGGAAGCGCTACGATTAAAAAGAAGTACTTGCCAGAACATGGCTCGTGCTTCTTTTTTTGTTGAAAGCAAGGCAGCTCGAAGATTTCTTGAAAATTAAAGAGGGGAGACGTGTGATCTGAAATTTTGGGGTAAAGTATAAGATAGGGCATGAGCCGATAGGGATAGACAACAGTGATGAGGTGAGACCAATTGAAATATAAACAAATCAAAACGAAAAAAATATATGAAGAAATTGCGGATGCATTAATTGAATCCATTCGTACAGGTGAGCTTCTTCCAGGGGAAAAATTAGATTCGGTTCAAGCGCTCTCAGAAAGCTTTCAAGTCAGCCGTTCCGCTGTAAGAGAGGCACTGTCTGCTCTTAAAGCGATCGGATTAATAGAGATGAAGCAAGGGGAAGGCACGTATGTGAAGCAGTTCGATCCTGAGCAGCTCACATTTAGTCTGTCTCCTGCATTTTTGATGAAGCAGCATGATATCACGCAGCTCCTTGAATTAAGAACCATTATTGAGACGGGTGCTGTCAAAAAGGCAGCGCTTTTGCGAACGGACGATGACCTTCATCAGCTGCGTGAGGCACTCGAACAAATGAAACTCGCAGAAGCACATAAAGAAATTGGTGAAGAGGCAGACCTCTCCTTCCATCTTGCTTTAGCCAAAGCCTCAAAGAATGATTTATTAAAGGCGTTAATGAATCAGGTCTCCACCTTGCTGGTAGAAACAATGCGGGAAACGAGAAAAGTCGTCTTGTTTTCAAGGAAAGCCTCCATTCGGCAGCTTTACAAAGAACATGAACACATTTACAAAGCTGTTATGGCAAGACAGCCAGAAGAAGCAGAAAGAGCGATGCTCACGCATTTAAAAAATGTAGAAAAACTGCTGAGTGATGTGAGTCAAGAACCGGCAGGACAGTCAGAACCACAGTAAGCTGTGCCGAATGAGGGCACAGCTCTATTATGACCGAGAAATATGCAGTTTCTTCATGCGATATTGCAGACTTTGCCTGCTCATGCCCAATATCTTTGCAGTCTGTGAAATATTATCGTCCATTTTTTCTAAGTAATGGACGATGTATTGTTTTTCGAATCGTTCCATTTGGGTTTGAAAATCAGTCGTATGTTCTGGGCTTGTATAAATAAACGTGTCAGCTGCTGTGGTATGCTGCAAAGGATTCGTCTGTAATTGCGCTGCAGGACGACCTTCCCCGTGCTTAAATCTAAAATGATACGGAAGGTGATGCATGCTTAAGTAATCCTCATCCATCATCATATTCATTCCCGCTTCAATCACATGCTCCAGTTCCCGTACATTCCCCGGCCAATCATACGCTTGAAAAAGGGCTAGTACCTCTTCGTCAGCCGCCTTCACCTCCATTTGAAACAGCTCATTATATTTTTGAATAAAATGACTGACAAACGTAGGAATATCTTCTTTTCGCTCAGAAAGCGGTGGAATAAATAAGGTGACAATACCTAACCGATAAAATAAATCCTTGCGCATGCGTCCGCCTGCGATAGCATCCACAGGGTCCTCATTCATATTAGCAATGACTCTTACATCAACGGCGATTTCTTTTGTGCTGCCTAACCTTCTCACCCGCTTCTCCTGTAATACGCGCAGCAGTTTTGCTTGAAGACCAGGATTTAATGAGTTGATCTCATCAAGCAGAAGTGTACCACCCTGCGCCTGTTCAAATAAACCGGGCTGATCAGTTGCGCCGGTAAAAGCCCCTTTTTGTGTACCAAAGAGCAGACTTTCAATGAGATTATCAGGCAGTGCCGCGCAATTCTGGGTAATAAATGGTCCAGATGACCGGCTGCTGCCGTTATGAATGCTTTGAGCAAATAGTTCTTTTCCTGTTCCTGTTTCTCCCACAATGAGCACATAGGAAGAGGTGCGTGTTGCTCGTTTTGCATGCTCAATCACCTCTAAAAACGCAGGGCTTTGTCCAATAATGGAATCAAAGGTAAAGCGCGTGCTTCCTTTTTTCTTCATATTGTGGTGAATCAGCCGCTCCAGCTTGGTCACATCATTCGAAATTTCAACCGCTCCTTGGATGAGGCCATCTCGAACGAGCGGGTATGTATGATTAATCGTTGTGATTTCTTTTCCGTTGTAATTATGATACGTCTGCTTTGCATGAACGGTTTGTTTCCCAGTTCGCAGTGCTTGGACGAGCGTACTGTGCATTTCGTCTTGGAAGACGAAGAGGTCTAATACATTTTTATGGAGAACATCAGAGCGTTTCAAAGACTCAATCTCCATCATTTTTTTATTATAAACAACAGTATTGCCATTCTCGTCAATTGCATGAACACCGACATCTATTAAATCGAGCATTTGCTTATACAAATCAATCTCATTTATCAGCTTTGCAGTATATGAATCTTCTTTCATTGCTACACCTCCAGACGTTACCTCTATTTTACATGAAAAATTTTGCGGTTTCCTCTAAAAAATTTGGCATGCGCAAAGATATTTTGCACAAATAACCTGCTCAATCATCGCCATGATGCAGGCAGAAAGTTGGCACGATCCTTGCATATCATATGTGTGTAGATGAACCTAATTTAAAAAAGGCTAGCTTATAGAAGGAGGAATAGACGATGACACAGACAAATGAATTGATTCAACAAACGGAACAATACGGTGCGGCAAACTATCATCCGCTGCCAATTGTGATTTCAGAGGCTGAAGGAGTTTGGGTGACAGACCCTGAAGGCAATCGATATATGGATATGCTGAGTGCGTATTCCGCAGTGAACCAAGGCCATCGCCATCCCCGCATTATTGAGGCGCTCAAAAAACAGGCAGACCGTGTGACACTGACTTCAAGAGCTTTTCACAATGATCAGCTTGGACCATGGTATGAGAAAATTTGTCAACTGACGAATAAAGAGATGGCACTCCCTATGAATACTGGAGCTGAGGCTGTAGAAACAGCTGTAAAAGCAGCACGACGCTGGGGCTATGACGTCAAGGGAATCGAAGACAATCGCGCAGAAATCATTGCGTGCGTCGGAAATTTCCATGGCAGAACAATGACGGCTGTTTCCCTTTCTTCTGAAGCAGAATATCAAAGAGGTTTCGGTCCAATGCTTCCAGGCATCAAACTGATTCCTTACGGAGATATTGAAGCGTTACGTGAAGCCATCACACCACAAACAGCGGCTTTTCTGATTGAGCCTATTCAAGGGGAAGCGGGAATTGTCATGCCGCCAGAGGGCTTCTTGAAGGAAGCGAAGGCGCTTTGTGAACAGGAACATGTGCTGTTCATTGCAGATGAAATTCAGGTCGGATTAGCGCGAACAGGCAAGATGTTTGCATGCGACTGGGAAGACATTGAGCCAGATATGCTGATTCTTGGGAAAGCTTTAGGCGGCGGTGTATTCCCAATCTCGTGTGTAGTAGCAAACCGCGATATATTAGGCGTGTTTAACCCTGGGTCTCACGGCTCTACCTTTGGCGGCAATCCTCTTGCGTGTGCGGTGTCGCTGGCTGCACTAGATGTCTTAATCGACGAAAACCTTGCAGCGCGTTCTATGGAGCTTGGCGAATACTTAAAAGACAAACTGTCTCGCATTCAAAGTCCTGTTATCAAGGAAGTGCGCGGCCGCGGATTATTTATCGGCATGGAGCTGACAGAGGCTGCGAGACCTTATTGTGAGAAGCTGAAACAAGCAGGACTGTTATGTAAGGAAACCCATGAGACCGTCATCCGCTTTGCACCGCCTCTCACTATTTCTAAAGAAGATTTAGACTGGGCGATTGGTCATATTGAAGCATTATTTCAAGCATAAATGTCAAAGGGGGAGAACCATCACTTTCTCCCTTTCTCTTTCCACGAACAGCGAATTTTGTCAAAGGATGATGAATAGAAGAGTGAAAGTGGGGAAGCGGATTTGAAGCAAGAACAGCATAATGAACTAGAACGTTCCATGAAAAGCAGGCATCTCTTTATGATTGCCTTAGGCGGCGTCATTGGTACTGGTCTTTTCCTTGGATCAGGACTCATTATCCATCAGGCTGGACCCGGGGGAGCCATTCTCTCCTTTATCATTGGCGGATTGTTAATGTATTTGGTGATGCTCTGTCTTGGAGAATTAGCAGTGGCGATGCCGACAGCGGGTTCCTTTCAAGAGTATGCAACCAAATATATAGGCCCGTCCACAGGCTTTATGATCGGCTGGCTTTATTGGTTTAGTTGGGCATGTACAATTGGACTGGAGTTTACGTCAGCAGGCATTTTGCTCCAAAGGTGGTTCCCAGATATCCCTGTTTGGCTGTGGTGTCTTGCATTTAGTGTGATTTTATTTGCCGTGAATGCCATCTCAGCTCGCAGCTTCGCTGAAACCGAGTTTTGGTTTTCAGCCATTAAGGTCGCTGCCATCCTATTATTTATTATCATTGGAATTGGCGCAATTTTCGGAATGATTCATCTGAAAGATGGAGAACCAGCCCCTCTATTTCGTCATTTGACGGATCATGGCGGACTATTTCCTAACGGTGTTTTTGCTATTTTATTAACCATGGTCACGGTCAATTTCTCCTTTCAAGGAACAGAACTTGTAGGGATTGCCGCAGGAGAGAGTGAAAGCCCTGAAAAAACATTGCCGCGATCTATACGAAATATTATTTGGAGAACGATGGTCTTCTTCGTTTTATCCATTGCGGTTCTGGCCGCTCTTCTTCCGTGGCAGACAGCAGGCACCGTCGACAGTCCGTTTGTCGTCGTGCTGGACAAGGTCGGCATACCATATGCTGCAGATATCATGAATTTTATCATCATCACAGCCGTCTTATCTGTAGCAAACTCTGGGTTATATGCATCATCACGTATGCTCTGGGCGCTCTCGAAAGACGGAAAAGGACCCAACTTTACGAAAAAACTGTCCAAGCGTAAAATTCCGATCAATGCATTATTGGTGACAATGGGTGTATCTGCACTATCTCTGCTTACAAGTGTTGTAGCACCAAAAACGGTGTATGTGTGGCTCATTTCGATTTCTGGTATGGTCCTTGTTGTGGTGTGGATGTCCATTTGCTTGTCTCAGTATTTCTTTAGAAAACAATTCATAAAGGAGGGCGGAGATGTAAAGGATCTCGTCTTCCGAACACCGCTCTATCCATTTGTTCCATTAGCAGGCTTTATCGCATTTGGCATCGTCCTCATCAGCTTATTTTTTATCGAGGATCAGCGGATCGGCCTTTATTGCGGAATCCCGTTCATGGCCGCCTGCTACATCATTTATTATCTTAAAATCAAACCGAAGGAAGAGGCAAAACAGTTTGGAACCATCACAAAAACATAAGCAGGTCCTGAAAAAAATGTGCATGCTGATATCACCAGCATGCACATTTTCAATCGTGTATTCATTCTATATAAAGGGAAATAAATATTTTGAAAAGAAATATCATCGCAAGAACCTTGATGACAAGCAGGCTTTCGGTGAAAATGTGTCTATTTTTTGTCTAAATGTGTTTCTAAGAGTTGAAAATGCAAGATTATCCTGTTAAAATAATTAAAGAAAGCAGGGATTGATTTTTTTTGGCTGTGGCGGGACGTTTTTTGTCACAGTGGGACGTTTTTAGTCCAACGTGAAAAGAAAGGGTCGTTAGCCATGAATCGTTTATTGGAAGCTCAAAAAAAATTATTGCCAGATCTTCTCATTGTTATGCAAAAACGCTACGACATTTTGCAGTACATCAGATTAGCTGAACCAATTGGCCGCAGAAGTCTTGCGACGAGTCTTGGTCTCAGTGAGCGCATCTTACGTGCTGAAGTTCAGTTTCTAAAAGAACAAAATCTGCTGGATGTCAAAACGAGCGGCATGATGCTGACGAGTGAGGGTCACGCTTTGCTTGAAATGCTTGAAGGAATGATGAAGGACGTTTTAGGTTTAACCTTTTTGGAAAATACACTAAAGAGAAAGTTAGGCCTGGAAGAAGTCATTATCGTTTCTGGTGACAGTGACGAATCCCCGTGGGTGAAGCAAGAAATGGGAAGAGCTGCTGTCCAATGTATGAAAAAAAGGTTTACTGGAAATAATATCGTCGCCGTCACTGGCGGAACGACGATGGAAGCCGTTGCCGAAATGATGACCCCTGATGCCAAAAACCGCGATATGATGTTTGTCCCTGCGAGAGGCGGTCTTGGGGAGAATGTAAAAAATCAGGCAAACACCATTTGTGCCCACATGGCTGAAAAAGCTTCCGGTACTTACAAACTGCTGTTTGTTCCAGGACAGCTGTCAGAAGGTGCTTACTCTTCCATTATTGAAGAGCCGTCCGTCAAAGAAGTGCTTCAAACGATTAAATCGTCCACGATGCTCATTCATGGTATTGGTGAAGCAAAAACAATGGCGATGAGACGAAATACACCAGCTGAAGATTTAAAAAAGATTGATGAGCATGACGCAGTGACAGAGGCCTTTGGCTATTACTTTAATCGTGATGGTGAGGTCGTACACAAAGTGCACTCCGTCGGCATGCAGCTAGATGATCTAGAAAGCATTCCACACATCATTGCTGTTGCAGGTGGATCATCAAAGGCGGGGGCGATTGAAGCTTATTTCAAAAAACCACGCCGAACGGTTCTCGTCACAGACGAAGGAGCCGCAAAAGAGTTATTAAGGGAGTCAATTGATCCCTCAATATAAAACATTGTGACCTATAAAAGGAGGAAACATCATGGCAGTAAAAGTCGGTATTAACGGATTTGGACGTATTGGACGTAACGTATTTCGTGCAGCATTAAATAATCCTGAAGTTGAGGTAGTAGCGGTTAACGATCTAACAGATGCTAACATGCTTGCACACCTTTTACAATATGACTCTGTTCACGGAAAACTAGATGCAGAGGTTTCTGTAGACGGTACAAACTTAGTAGTGAACGGTAAAACAATCGAAGTATCAGCTGAGCGTGACCCTGCGAAATTAAGCTGGGGTAAACAAGGCGTAGAAATCGTTGTTGAATCTACTGGATTCTTCACAAAACGTGCAGACGCTGCGAAACACTTAGAAGCTGGAGCTAAAAAAGTCATCATCTCTGCTCCTGCTAACGAAGAAGATATCACAATCGTTATGGGTGTAAACGAAGACAAATACGATGCAGCTAGCCACGATGTCATCTCTAATGCATCTTGTACGACAAACTGCTTAGCACCATTTGCAAAAGTACTTAACGATAAATTTGGTATCAAACGCGGTATGATGACAACTGTTCACTCATACACAAATGACCAGCAAATTCTTGACCTTCCGCACAAAGACTACCGTCGTGCTCGTGCAGCTGCGGAAAACATCATCCCAACTTCTACAGGTGCTGCGAAAGCTGTTTCACTTGTATTGCCTGAACTTAAAGGTAAATTAAACGGTGGCGCTATGCGTGTTCCAACACCTAACGTTTCTTTAGTTGACCTTGTTGCTGAATTAAACCAAGATGTAACTGCTGAAGACGTAAATGCAGCACTTAAAGAAGCAGCTGAAGGAGAACTTAATGGAATCCTTGGCTACAGTGAAGAGCCATTAGTATCTGGTGACTACAATGGTAATGCAAACTCTTCAACAATCGATGCTCTTTCTACAATGGTGATGGAAGGCAGCATGGTGAAAGTGATCTCTTGGTACGATAACGAGAGCGGATATTCTCACCGCGTTGTTGACCTTGCAGCTTACATTGCAAAACAAGGTCTTTAATTTCTCACACTGAAGGAACTCACTTGGTTCTTTCCTAGAGACACGATATAATGAAGACGGACAAGGGAAGGGGAAGCATCCCTTTCCCTTTTTCTCTGTTTTTATCCGTTCTGCACGATTTCTCGTTTTGATGAGGGCAAAATGGGAAAAGGATAAAGAGAGTCTTGTCCAATGCGTAAGGAAACCAGAATAAAGGAGGATCTCCTGACGAGCATGAATAAGAAATCAGTAAAAGACATTGACGTAAAAGGTAAAGTTGTGTTCTGCCGCGTAGATTTTAACGTTCCAATGAAGGACGGAGAAGTGACGGATGATACTCGTATCCGCGCAGCATTACCAACGATTGAGTATTTAACAGGACAAGGCGCAAAGGTACTGCTAGCTAGTCATTTGGGTCGTCCGAAGGGTCAAGTTACTGAAGAACTGCGTCTGACACCTGTGGCAAAACGTCTGCAAGAGCTTCTTGGAAAAGAAGTGAAAAAAGCAGATGAAGCTTACGGCGACAACGTGAAAAAGCAAATCTCTGACTTAAAAGAAGGAGATGTGCTAGTGCTTGAAAACGTTCGTTTCTATCCTGGTGAAGAAAAGAACGATCCTGAATTATCAAAAGCATTTGCTGATTTAGCCGATGTGTATGTCAATGATGCGTTCGGTGCTGCACACCGTGCACATGCATCGACAGCAGGTATTGCAGCTTATCTTCCGGCTGTTTCAGGCTTCCTCATGCAAAAAGAGCTTGAGGTGTTAGGAAAAGCCATTTCAAATCCTGATCGCCCATTTACAGCGATTATCGGCGGCGCAAAAGTAAAGGATAAAATCGGTGTGATTGAAAGTCTTCTTGATAAAGTAGACAACCTCATCATCGGCGGCGGACTTGCTTACACATTTGTGAAAGCACTTGGCCACGAGGTAGGGAAATCTCTATTAGAAGAAGACAAAGTCGATTTAGCGAAATCCTTTATGGACCGTGCAAAAGAAAAAGGCGTGAACTTCCTGATTCCAACAGATGTTCTGGTAGCCGACGACTTTTCAAATGATGCGAATACAAGCATTGTGCCAATCTCTGAAATTCCAAGTGATCTAGAAGCACTTGATATTGGAACAGAGACAAGAGAAAAGTATGCTGACGTTATTAAAAACAGCAAACTTGTTGTCTGGAACGGGCCAATGGGTGTATTTGAAATCGATGCATTCGCTAAAGGAACAAAAGCTATCGCAGAAGCACTGGCAGAAGCAAAAGATACATATTCTGTCATTGGCGGTGGAGATTCAGCAGCAGCTGTTGAGAAATTTGGTCTTGCCGATCAGATGAGCCATATTTCTACAGGCGGCGGCGCTTCACTTGAATTTATGGAAGGCAAAGAACTTCCTGGTGTTACTGCATTAAACGATAAATAAGACCAAAACTGCTATAAGGAAGTGTCAATCATGAGAAAACCAATTATAGCTGGGAACTGGAAAATGAACAAAACACTTGGCGAAGCAGTCAGCTTCGTTGAAGAAGTTAAGTCATCTATTCCATCTCCTGACAAAGTGGAATCCATTGTCTGTGCGCCAGCTCTTTTCCTTGAAAAGCTAAACAGCCTTTCAAACGGAACAGACCTTAAAATTGGTGCACAAAACATGCACTTTGAAGAAAATGGTGCATTCACTGGTGAAATCAGCCCTGCTGCTCTAAAAGATCTAGGCATTGGCTATTCAGTGATTGGGCATTCAGAGCGCCGTGAATTCTTTGCAGAAACAGATGAAACAGTGAACAAAAAAGCACATGCTGCATTCAAGCATGGCATCGTTCCAATTATTTGTGTAGGTGAAACGCTTGAAGAGCGTGAAGCTGGCAAAACAAATGAACTTGTCGCTGATCAAGTGAAGAAAGCACTAGCTGGTTTAACGAAGCAGCAAGTGGCTGAATCTGTGATTGCCTATGAGCCAATCTGGGCTATCGGTACAGGAAAATCTTCTACAGCGAAAGATGCAAACGATGTTTGCGCACACATCCGCCAAACCGTTGCAAGCGAATTTGGTCAAGAAGCGGCAGACAGCCTTCGCATTCAATATGGCGGAAGCGTGAAGCCGGCAAATATTAAAGAATATATGGCAGAATCCGATATTGACGGTGCTTTGGTAGGCGGCGCAAGCTTAGAACCTCAGTCTTTCGTTCAATTATTGGAGGAAGGTCAATATGAGTAAGAAACCAGCAGCATTAATCATCTTAGACGGGTTCGGTTTAAGAGGCGAAACAGTCGGTAACGCTGTCGCACAAGCAAAAAAACCGAACTTTGACCGCTACTGGAACGAATTTCCGCATCAAACCTTAACAGCTTCAGGTGAGGCAGTAGGTCTCCCGGAAGGTCAAATGGGGAACTCTGAAGTGGGACATTTGAACATCGGTGCAGGACGCATTGTGTATCAAAGCTTAACAAGAGTGAATGTTGCCATTCGTGATGGGGAATTTGAGAAAAACGAAACGTTCCTAGATGCAATGACTTATGCAAAAGAGAATGACAAGGCGCTTCATTTATTTGGTCTCTTGTCAGACGGCGGTGTGCACAGTCACATCCAGCATCTTTTTGCCCTGCTGAAGCTGGCGAAAAAAGAAGGCTTAACAAAAGTATACATTCATGGCTTCTTGGACGGACGTGACGTTGGTCAGAAGACAGCTAAAGTGTACTTAAAACAGCTGGAAGAACAAATCAAAGAAATCGGTGTCGGTGAAGTGGCAACACTTTCTGGACGCTATTACTCAATGGACCGTGACAAACGCTGGGATCGTGTGGAGAAAGCGTACCGCGCGATGGCGTATGGTGAAGGCCCAAGTTATCAAAACATCTATGATGTCGTTGATGACTCCTATGAAAATGGAATCTACGATGAATTCGTTATTCCATCTGTCATTACGAGAGAAAATGGTGAGCCGGTTGCCAAAGTAAACGACGGTGACTCTGTGATTTTCTATAACTTCCGTCCAGACCGTGCCATCCAAATCTCGAACACTTTCACAAATGCAGATTTCCGCTCGTTTGACCGCGGAGAAGCTCATCCGAAGAATTTACACTTCGTTTGCTTCACACACTTCAGTGAAACGGTTGACGGCTATGTTGCCTTCAAACCAGTGAATTTGGATAACACAGTAGGAGAAGTGCTTGCTCAAAACGGATTGAAACAGCTGCGGATTGCTGAAACAGAGAAATATCCTCACGTGACGTTCTTTATGAGCGGTGGCCGTGAAGAAGAATTTCCTGGTGAAGACCGCATCTTAATCAATTCACCAGATGTGGCAACCTATGACCTTAAGCCAGAAATGAGCGCTTATGAGGTAAAGGATGCACTTGTTGCAGACATCAATGCTGACAAGCATGATGCGATCATTCTGAACTTTGCTAACCCGGATATGGTTGGTCATTCAGGTATGCTTGAGCCAACAATCAAAGCTATTGAAGCAGTAGATGAGTGTTTAGGAGCTGTAGTCGACGCAATCCTGGCAAAAGGCGGACATGCCATCATCACGGCAGACCACGGTAACGCAGACGTGCTAATTACCGAAGAAGGAAAGCCGCATACTGCACATACAACGAATCCTGTGCCAGTCATCGTGACGAAAAAAGGTGCGACGCTTAGAGAAGGCGGCATTTTAGCCGATCTATCTCCAACGCTTTTAGACTTACTTGGTCTTGAAAAACCAAAAGAGATGACAGGAACATCATTGATTCAAAAATAACAAATTGATTCAAAAGGAGAGAAATTAAAAATGCCATACATTGTTGACGTATATGCACGCGAAGTATTAGACTCTCGCGGTAACCCAACAGTTGAAGTAGAAGTTTACACAGAATCTGGCGGCTTTGGCCGTGCGCTTGTTCCAAGTGGTGCTTCTACTGGTGAATATGAAGCAGTAGAACTACGTGACGGAGACAAAGACCGTTACCTTGGAAAAGGTGTTCTGACAGCTGTAAACAACGTAAACGAAATCATTGCACCAGAGCTTTTAGGCTTTGATGTAACAGAACAAGTAGCGATCGACAAAATGTTAATCGAACTTGACGGAACAGAAAACAAAGGGAAATTAGGCGCAAACGCAATCCTTGGCGTATCTATCGCTGTAGCACGTGCGGCTGCTGATTTCTTACAAATTCCACTTTATCAATACCTTGGTGGATTCAACTCCAAAACGCTTCCAGTACCGATGATGAACATCGTCAACGGTGGAGAGCATGCGGATAACAACGTAGACATTCAAGAATTCATGATTATGCCTGTAGGTGCTCCAAACTTCCGTGAAGCACTTCGCATGGGCGCTCAAATCTTCCATAGCCTGAAATCTGTATTAAGCGCAAAAGGCTTAAACACAGCTGTAGGTGACGAAGGTGGATTCGCTCCAAACCTTGGTTCTAACGAAGAAGCACTTCAAACAATCGTTGAAGCGATCGAAAAAGCTGGCTTCAAACCAGGTGAAGAAGTGAAACTTGCAATGGATGCTGCATCTTCTGAGTTCTACAACAAAGAAGACGGTAAATATCATTTATCAGGCGAAGGTGTTGTGAAAACATCTGCTGAAATGGTTGACTGGTATGAAGATATGGTATCGAAATACCCAATCATCTCTATCGAAGACGGCCTTGATGAAAACGACTGGGAAGGTCACAAACTATTAACTGAGCGCCTTGGCAGCAAGGTTCAGTTAGTAGGAGACGACTTGTTCGTTACAAATACGAAGAAGCTTTCTGAAGGAATCAAAAACGGCGTTGGTAACTCAATCCTGATCAAAGTAAACCAAATCGGTACATTAACTGAAACATTTGATGCAATCGAAATGGCAAAACGCGCAGGATACACAGCTGTTATTTCTCACCGTTCTGGTGAAACTGAAGACAGCACAATTGCAGACATCGCTGTTGCAACAAACGCTGGACAAATCAAAACAGGTGCTCCGTCTCGTACGGACCGTGTGGCGAAATACAACCAATTACTTCGCATCGAAGATCAATTGGCTGAAACAGCACAATATCACGGCATTGCAACATTCTATAACTTGAATAAATAATGTCAGCTATGCGCTGCGTTCCACTCTTTTATGAGAGCGGGACGCAGCGTTTTTTTTGTTGGCTAATTCATTTGACTTATCCTATTTCTGTAAAACCTCCTCCTTCAGTTAGAGAAGAAGTCAACATCCCCTTCATTTATAAGCACTAAATCATGAAAATTCGTCTAAAAATATGATCTGAAATGAACTTATGCTTTCTGTAAGGGGGTGGTATCATTTTACATATATTAGGGGGTGATGAGATGCTGAATCCTTTTGGCCTTCGTTTTCCAGTAGGTGTGTATATGTATGTTCTTCACCTATTGGCGGCATATGATGAAAGGAAGCAACGAATTCTAACTTCTAAGAATGTACAGAAAAACGCATTTTGGATTTATGTCCTTGCCGCTATATTGGGCATTATTTCACTTGGAGCATTGATTTGGGCATGCAAGACATTTGGACAGGGCTCGAAATTTTTAGGAGAGTTCAAATTATTAGGCATGTACGTTAAAATCCAGTGTGGTTATTAACAGGGATGAGAACAGATGCAAGGTCATCTGTTCTATCTGAATCAAACGGAGGGATATGATGCTGACATTACAATTAAAAGAAAAAACATATAGCCGCACCTTCTCTCTCCGCAATATTCAAATAAGTGTCGAGAAAGGGCAGATGCTACTGCTTTTGGGGCATAATGGTGCGGGAAAGACAACGATGATCCAATCCATGTTTGGGCTGACGCCATTTATAGGATGCGTCACTTTACATGGTAAACAGCTGAACCTTCAATCCTCAGAACATATCTCCTTATTGAAAAAACATGTTTCCTATATTCCTGATGACCATTCGTTGTTCGATTATTTATCGCCGAGGGAATACTTTCAATTACTTCAGCTGCCAAATGAGCAAGATGTCACACGGGAAGAGACGTTTATTGATCTGTTTGAGCTGGGGTCGTATATGGATCAGCCTATCGCTCAGCTGTCTCATGGCAATCAAAAGAAAACGCAGATCATTTCCCAGCTCCTCAGGCCATGTGATTATTATGTGTTTGATGAGCCAACGAACGGACTTGATCCAGATATGATGATCATCTTAAAAAAGGTGCTCATGAAGCTGAGAGAGCAAGGCGCTGGCATTCTCATTTCAACCCATCATTTGAGTTTTGGTGATACGCTTTATGACCATCTCATGATCTTGAGAAATGGTGACGTCAAGCTGGATATGTCCCGCCAAGAAACGAATCAGACATTTCCTCATCAGGCACTTGAAGAGATTTATAAAGAAGTGAATCGAGATTACTATATGCAGGTGGAGAGGTTACTCAATGATCTGGACACGACACGTTCTTCATAAAATAGAATGGGGGATGCTGACAGCAAAAGGAAAACAGCTTGCAAAAAAGTACCCTATACAGCTTCTCGCAGCCGTGGCTTTTTTCTTGCTCATGTATGCGATATACGTCGTTATCAGCCTGCGCTTTTTCATGCAGGCAGGAGAAAGCGAGCCTGCTGCTCTATACCTCCAATTGATGAAAATGACGCTTTTACTTTTAAGCGTAGGCATTGTGTTATCCCGCAATAAATTAAAGCGCCAGGAATATCAATTCTACTTTTTGAATAGTGCGATACAAAGTGTGCCATTTGTCCTTTGTGTATATTTCTTTCCGATGCTCTTTTGTTTCCTCGTGGTTGGACTGCTTTTTTTACCGATTGTATTAGGCCTTTTGATCAGCGGTGTTACGCCATCTCTGTATTGGATAACGGTTGTGTGCATGACTTGCTGTGTACTGGCGCTGCTTGCGCTTGCTTCTTGGGTGTTAATGCGGATTGCTGTGAGCCATTTCATATCAAAAACAAAAGAGCATTTGCTGCTGCAAACGCTTGGCTTTGCGGTGCTGAATCTATTGGTGTTTCTCCTTTTGCAAAAAGCAATGGAGATGATCCGCGTATGGCCACCAGTCTATCTCATATTTCTAATGATCCTTTTAAGCGCAGGCTGGCTATGGCTGAAGGGGGTAGCGGCTTCTTATGTCCATTGGATGTTTTTGCAGCTGAAAACAGAGGTGAAGTCGTTTTCTTATAAGAAAATCAGAACGAAATCTTCCTTTCTGACGCACCTGCGGCAGGAATTGGTCTATTTCAGCCGTTCATCTGTTTTTAAAGAACAGGGCATTTTGTTTTTATTTCTCGTTTGTTTGACGGCGGGGCTGCCTTTTGTTTTTACACCGGTAGAAATCGGCTGGCTGTATGCCTTTATCGTGCAGTATGCGTTAAAGGAAATATTGATCATGCTTCCGCTGATGATTGGCAGAGAATATCATATGAATCAAAGGGCCATCTTTATGTTAAATACATCAAAGGGCGCTTATTTGTTGTCGAGAATTTTATTTTATTACGCTATTAATTTGTTGATATATTTTGTGTTTATTGGGTTTGCATCTATAGTGATAGGCATTGAAAGTGAAGGCCACGTCCTTGCAAGTTTGTCCATTTTGTTGATCACTGCCATGGCGGCCTGTACCGGATTTATCGTGAAGATCAGTGAGTTTAATAAACTGTTTGTCATCGTAATGATGATTGCTGTATTCAGCTTCATCGATATGCTTTTATTGAAGTGGCTTTCAACAGATGTGTATCTTCTCGCCACCGTCTATCTGTTAGGTTCACTTGCATTTTTTAGCTGTATATATGCGGTCATGTTAAAGAGGCCTGTCTTGCGATGATAGAGCTTGTGTGTAGTTTCCTAGCGGTTGTGCTGATACATGAACTTGGTCATATGATGATGGTGTTGGTATGTAACAAAATTGAAAAAAGACCGCTCTTTGATTTTGTGATAACGATTGATTGGAAGCATGTGGCGGTCGTCCATGAGAAATTTGTCCGGCCGAGCTTCAATATGATGGTGGCACTTGCAGGCCCGCTCTTTCCGGTGCTTTGTTCGATTGTGCTTTTTATGATATGGAAACATCCGGTAAGTCATCAACTGCTGTTTTTTTCTTTACTAAATACGGTGATGCTGCATCCAGCTTGCCCAGACGGGAAAAATATCACAGCCAGTTTAAAAGAGATGAAGGAGAGAAAGAGATGATTAAAGTATTTCATTCGTTTTCCAGCGGTTTAACACTTGCGATGCTGTATGTGTTTGCTGTGTTTATGACCCCTGTTTTTTTACTGCTGCTAGAGGTCAATCATGTTGAATCAAGTCCATCAATGTTTGGCATGCCATTTTATATCATGAAAATTGAAGAGTATCAATTCAGTTCAGAGGCGACGCTCTTTGGATGTGTGGTCTGCTTTTTAGCTGGCGCCGTGCTCTATTTTTTCATTCAATATGTGAAGCATGTGGTGAAAAAGCGTAGAACATAAAAAAAGCAGACGGAACAAAACATCAGTCTGCTTGCAAAGTGAGTGAGAGCCGTACCATATCCATACACTGAATGCCATTTTCAAAAATCGGTTCATCATAATGCTTAAGAAAGAAATCGTGGTCAATAGATGTCATGCGGAAGCCGCATTTCTGATAAAGTGCTAGCTGCTGGATACTCGAGTTACCTGTGCCGATTTCAATCGTGTGAAAGCCGGAGGCTTTCGCTTCAGCAATGGCATGGCGGATCAGCTGCTTTCCAATTCCTTTTCCTTGCCATGATTCCTTCACGGCGACGTTGATAATTTCGACTGTCTGCTGAGACAGAGATAAAAGCACATAGATACCAATCACGTCCTGTTCATGATAAGCGGCATAACAAGAACCGGATTGCACATATTCAAGTACCTTTTCCTTTGAAGGATCAGCTAAGAGTAAAAGATCCATAGGGACAGAATGATCACCTGACAATGGCCGAATTTGTATCATGTTTTTCATCCTTTCTATTCTTTAATATATCCTTGTTTCACACCCCAATCATATTGATCCTGTACCCATTGTGAGGGATGATTGTGGGTGACATTTGGGTCTTTTTTGACAGTTGTTTTCCTTGGAGTCTGTGAAGTCTGCTTATTCGCTTGAGCAGTGGCTTTCGCTGCTGTCAGCTCTTTTTGAAGCTGGTCGATTTTTGCCTCAAGCGCTTTACGCTGTTGGACTTCTTTTTGATAGGCTTTCTTTTCTTTTTTGAGCTTTTTCGTGATGGTAGACAGTTTCTTTTTTTGATCTTCGTTTTTATGCTTCATATCTGCTTGATTTGATTTTAACTTCGAAAGCTGCTCAGTGTTCGTTTTGCTTTCTTGCTGATGTTTTTCCTCTGCTGCTTTGATGGACTGCTGCTGCCAAACAATCCAGCCGGCTGCTCCTAAAACCACAGCACATAAAAGGATGATGGTGATCGTTTCTTCATGTGTCATTCCCCTTTCTTTAAACCTTTATTATCATCGGTTAAATATATACAGGTTTTAACATCCTAAGGGAATATTCACATCAGATTGGCAGACACTATGAAAAAAGGAGGGTGTCTGTTGATTTCCTTTATGATTCATGTCGTGGTCTCATTATTTGCTGTATCAAACCCTATTGGAAACGTGCCTCTTTTTATCACCTTAACTGAAGGATATACAGAGAAAGAACGCTCCCAAACAGCCAAAAAAGCCATTGTGGTCTCTTTCATTATTTTGGTTGCCTTTCTATTGGCAGGGAGGCTCATTTTCAAATTGTTTGGGATCGATATTCATGCACTCCGCATCGCCGGAGGTATTTTCATTTTTGGTATCGCTTACAATTTGCTGAATGCAAAGGAGTCACATGTCCAAAACCCTCATTCTGAGGAAAAGGCAGAAAGCAAAGAAAAGGCTGATGTATCTGTTACGCCGCTTGCGATCCCGATCATCGCTGGTCCCGGTACAATCGCTACAGTGATGAGCTTAACCCCGGGAAGTCAAGTGATGCTTCACATGTTTGCGATTTTAATCGGCATTGTCATCGTACTGGCGATGACCTTTTATGCTTTTCATTATTCAAGTTTCATTATGCGAAAAATGGGGAAAACAGAGATGAATGTCGTGACGCGCTTAATGGGATTAATTCTTGCTGTAGTGGCAGTTGAAATGATTGGTGCGGGCTTAAAAGGGATGTTTCCGATGTTTATGTCATAAGTGTATATAAAAAAGCTGTTTTTTTCTACAATGATGTAAAATAAAACAGCTTTTTTTAAGGTTTCGGCACATGCTTAAATACTTCTTCACTCTCAAAGAATTCAATTAAGCGGCTAATCCAATCATAGTAATCAAGACTTTCCTTGATTTCTGAAAGAAGCAGATTGATTTTATCCTCTGTCTCTTCTGGCAGGTCGTCCTGTTCAAGCAATTCCAGCAATTCCTTGCACGTTTTCTTATGTGCTTTGCGGTTTTTGCTGACAACTCGGGACCAATTGGCTGCAAACAAGGAAATAAACGTTTGGTATTGATCTTGCTCAACGTCATAAAGATCTTTACGTATTCCTTTTTCATAAACCTTTTCCGCAATATTCAAATCGAGCATTTCTCGAACGACTTGACTCATTCTCGTTTTGCTCATGCCTGTCGCCTCTGATAGCTCTCCAAGCGTCATTGGTTTACGGTTCATGTGAATGATACCAAGCACTCTACCTACTGTAGAAGAAAGACCAAAGGCATTCATGTTCTCGGCAGCTTTTTCAATATAATGATCCTGTGCTTTTTGAATGGCGCCTAACGCTTGCTTGTCCACTCCCCGATTCATCCCTTCACGACTGACAATTTGTAACACAATATATCATATACCTGTTTGTTGATGAAAACAATAAATATTGAGTATTTGCTCGTAATTTGGAGGAAAAAGGAGAGATCTCTATCTAGCAGGACGTTAACTGAAAATTTTAAATAAATGTTATGCAATACAAACACATCATAAACTTTTTATTTTATAAAGTTTGCACTATAATAAATAAGGTGTAAATTTTCTGAAAATATTAATCCGACTAATGGAGGTGTCTCATTTGCTGAAACTAGAGAATGTATCTAAGACGTATAAAGGCGGAAAAAAAGCTGTCAAAAATATTGATTTAGAAATAGCAAAAGGAGAATTTATTTGTTTTATTGGACCTAGTGGCTGTGGTAAGACAACAACCATGAAGATGATCAACCGACTCATCGAACCTTCCTCAGGAAACATCTTCATCGAGGGAGAAAATATTATGAAAAAAGATCCAGTTCAATTAAGAAGAGAAATTGGCTATGTGATTCAGCAAATTGGACTGTTCCCCCATATGACCATCGCACAAAACATTTCACTTGTTCCAAAGCTGTTAAAATGGCCGGAAGAAAAACGAAAAGAACGGGCACGTGAACTGCTGAAGCTTGTCGACATGGGACCAGAATATTTAGAACGCTACCCTCATGAACTCAGCGGAGGACAGCAGCAGCGCATCGGTGTTCTTCGCGCACTAGCAGCGGAACCCCCTCTGATCCTCATGGATGAACCATTCGGAGCACTTGATCCAATCACACGAGATTCATTGCAGGAAGAATTTAAGAAACTGCAAAAAACGTTAAATAAAACCATCGTATTCGTCACACATGACATGGACGAAGCCATTAAACTAGCTGATCGAATTGTGATTTTAAAAGATGGAGAGATTGTTCAAGTAGGTACGCCTGACGATATTCTGCGGAACCCTGCCAATGAATTCGTAGAAGAATTCATTGGAAAAGAACGTCTGCTTCAATCAAATCCGAACATGGAACGTGTAGAACAAATGATGAACACGTCACCAGTCACCATTACAGTTGAAAAAACATTAACAGATGCCATCTACATCATGAGAGAAAAGCGGGTCGATTCCTTGCTTGTAGTAGATGAACATCATGTGCTAAAAGGCTATATCGACATTGAAACAATCGATGCGAACCGCAGAAAAGCAGCTTTCGTTGGTGATATTTTAAATACAGAGTTCTATACCGTACAAGAAGGCGCACTTCTAAGAGACACTGTCCGGAAAATCTTAATACGCGGCATTAAATATGTACCGGTTGTGGATGCAGAAGGGCACTTAAAAGGCATTGTGACACGTGCAAGTCTTGTAGATGTTGTGTACGACTCCATTTGGGGAGACGATACGCCGGCGGCTGTCACTGAAATGAATTAAGGGAGGTGTACACATGGATCAAATCATCGACTTTCTAGAGAAAAATGGTGGGGAACTCCTCACAAAAATGTGGGAGCATTTATATATTTCCTTAATTGCTGTTGTGCTTGGTATTATCGTTGCCGTTCCTTTAGGTGTGGTTCTCACACGAATGAAACGAGGCGCAGGCTTTATCATCGGTATCGTGAATATCTTTCAAACACTCCCTAGTTTGGCGATTCTTGCCTTTTTTATTCCTATTTTGGGGGTTGGGAAAATACCTGCAATCGTTGCTCTCTTTTTCTATTCGGTTTTACCTATTTTAAGAAATACGTATGCCGGGGTCCAAGGTGTGAACAAAAACTTGCTTGAATCCGGTAAAGGAATCGGGATGACAACATGGGAACAAATTCGTCTTGTTGAACTCCCGCTTGCTGTACCGGTCATTATGGCAGGTGTCAGAACGTCAACGATTTATTTGATTGGCTGGACAACACTTGCAGCCTTTATCGGTGGAGGCGGTCTAGGTGACTACATTTTGATTGGACTTCAGCTGTATCAGCCTGAATTTATTATTGCGGGTGCGATCCCAGTCACGATTTTAGCAGTCATCATCGACCTATCATTAATGAAGCTGGAGAAAAAAGTAACACCAGAAGGCTTAAAAGGATTGAAGGAAGTTTCATAAGGAGTTGGCTTATGTGAAGAATCGAAAAACAAAATGGATCAGTGCACTGCTTGCCGGATGCTTGCTATTGATAAGCGGCTGTTCACTTCCTGGACTAGCCGGCTCCTCAGGGGGCACGCTGCGAATCGGAGCACAAAACTTTACCGAATCAGAAATTATGGCCTATATGGTTGGCGATATGATTGAACATTACACAGATAAAAAGACGACCATTGTGAAAAACCTAGGTTCCAACACTGTGCAGCAGAAAGCAATGGAAAACGGAGACGTTGACATCTCTGCCACAAGATATTCAGGCACGGATTTAACAAGTACGCTTGGAATGGATGCAGAAAAAGACCCAGAGCGTGCGATGGAGATCGTCCAAAAAGAATTTAAGAAACGATATGATTACAAATGGTTTGATTCTTATGGATTTGATAATACGTATGCCTTTGCCGTGACGCAGAAGATGGCGAAGAAAAACAAGATAGAAACGGTTTCTGATTTAAAAAAGAATGCGAACAATTACCGTTTTGGTGTCGATAACGTATGGCTCAAAAAGAAAGGCGACGGCTATGAAGGATTTGTGAAAACATACGGAATAAAATTTGGCAGCACATATCCGATGCAAATTGGTTTAGTCTATGATGCATTAAAAAATGAAAAAATGGATATTGTGCTTGCCTATTCTACAGATGGACGAATCAAGGCCTATAACCTTAAAATCTTAAAAGATGATAAGCGGTTCTTCCCGCCTTACGATGCATCGCCAGTAGTCCCGGAGAAAGTTTTAAAAGAAAATCCAGGGCTTAATAAGGTAATCAACAGGCTGATCGGAAAAATCGATACAGAACAAATGCAAGAGCTGAACTACCAAGTCGACGGCGAGCTTCAAGAACCAGCAACCGTTGCAAAGAATTTCCTGAAAAAGCACAATTACTTTGAGTAAGATGGGGAGGTGTCACGGCTGATGGACACACTGCAGCAATTATGGACGTATTATCAGCAGAACGGGTCATATGTGTTAGAAGAATTTTATCGGCATTTTCTCATGTCGGCATATGGGGTGTTGTTTGCGGCGATTGTCGGGATTCCAGTAGGCATCTTTGTGGCGCATTACCGCAAGCTGAGCAATTGGGTCTTCGCCATTACCAACGTCATTCAAACGATACCGGCATTAGCGATGCTTTCCGTGTTGATGCTTGTATTAGGACTTGGCGCAAATACAGTCATCCTATCACTCTTTCTGTATTCGCTTCTGCCGATCGTCCGAAACACATACACAGGCATTGTCAGCATTGAACATGCCTATTTAGAATCAGGTAAAGCGATGGGCATGACGAAATGGCAAGTGCTGAGAATGGTTGAATTACCGCTTGCTTTATCAGTCATTATGGCAGGTTTAAGAACCGCACTGGTCATCGCCATCGGTATTACAGCGATTGGAACATTTGTGGGCGCGGGAGGTCTTGGTGATATCATCATCAGAGGATCAAACGCCACAAACGGAACAGCCATCATTTTAGCAGGTGCGATTCCAACTGCACTCATGGCTATCGTTGCTGACCTTGTCATGGGCTGGCTCGAACGCTATTTAAGCCCGACAAACAAGAAAAAAGAAAGAAAAGCGTTAGCTGAAAAAAACATCACATCTGCTTAAGCGGTTGAAAAGACAAAACCTCCCTTACATCTGTAAGGGAGGTTGTTTTATGATGATCAGGCAGTTCACATGCATGTATTTTATGATTCAAGCGTGATCCATTCAGAGGACCACTTCGCAATTTCTTCAAAAACGGGTGCAAGTGAACGCCCCATATCTGTTAAAGAATACTCAATGCGCACGGGTGTTTCAGCAAAAACCTCCCGTTTTACAATACCTGCTGCCTCCAGCTCTTTTAATCTCTCAGATAATACTCTACCGCTTAAATTTGTCAGGGCTGCCTCAATTTCACTAAAGCGCTGCTGACCTGAGAGAAGCTGAAAAACAATCAGTGCCACCCAGCGTTTGCTCAATAACTCAACTGCTTTTTCAAACCGCGGGCACATGTCAGATTGATTCATCTTCCTTCACTCCAATCTGAACCCATTATACCGTAAATCTGTCATAAATCGGCGTAAAAAGCTTGTTAATGATGAAAACATTTATGAGGATGATCGGCTGTTTAACATAAATAACAAATAGCGGTTGAGGTCCTCTATTTCTTTTTTCGAAAGGGTCGACCATATGTCACCATCAAATATTTCGAGATCATCAAGTTCATATTTCGCTGCGGCTTCCTTTATTTTGGATAAAGCCAGATCCTCTTCCTTGATCTGATGGACAGGAGAGACTTCCTCAATATAGCCCGCAGCCTGCATCATGTCTTCATAAGGTACCTTTAACGCACCAGCTAGCTTTTTAATCGTAGGAGGTTTCGGAATGCCGCGTTTCCCGTTTTCAATACGAGAAATACCGGCAGCGCTGACCTCAGAATACATCGCTAATTGGTTCACTGACAGCTTCTTTTCTTCACGTAATGCTCTTAAATATGCACCAAAGTTCATCAACGCAAAACCTCACATGGTTATAGATTCGATATGTCTATTTTACTTGATTTGTTGACTATTGGCAATAAGCATACCATGAAAATATTGACATTAGTTAATGGTGGATGTACATTAGGTTTATGCCCCGCTATTTGTTCGCCTTTTTTTGGTTGATGAGCGTGAGAAAGTATTCATTCAGCTGGCTGATGTCTTGTGCGGAGAGCCTTTCCCATTTGTCCCCGTCAAAAATGGGAAGATGTTCTACATCCTTTTGAAGCGCCGTTTGATAGATTTTTAACATGGACTCATATTTCGGTTTCATTTCATGAACTTGTTCCTGTTCAATATGACCGGCAAGCAGCATTAAATCCTCATAAGGCACCTTCAAGGCGTGTGCTAATTTTTTTATGGTTAAAGGCTTTGGCACACCGCGCTTTCCATTTTCAATACGAGAAATACCAGCAGCGCTTACACCTGAATACATGGCAAGTTGATTGACCGACATTTTTCTATTTTCTCTTAAAATGCGTAATTGTTCACCAAAGTGATTCATGACATCGAACCTCACATTTCAGTATATGACTTATTTTAGTATGATCATTGACCAAAGGGAATAGCGGAGGGGTAAAAGTGTTGACATAAGTTAATGGATCTGCTTGATGTGAGAGCCTTACATGTTGTACATATTGATTCCATAGGAGGTTGTAATGATGGTCGAAAAGATTCAGATCAGGCGGGCTTTTGTCATGCAGTATATGATCGAGAACGATATGTCTTTAAATCAGCTCGCTGATGAAATTGGCATCTCTCCTGCCACTCTTAGCAGGGTATTAAATGGTCACCGGAAACCAGGACAGCTTGTCATTGGCAAAATGATTCATTACTTTGATAAAAAATTTGAAGATCTATTTTACTATGAAAATGTTGACAAAAGTCAATGATTGATATCATCATCAAGGAGGAAATGTCATTGAAAAGGACTGGGATGGTCAGACACATTGATTCTCTCGGCAGAATTGTTCTGCCGTCAGAAATGCGCAAGGTACTCAATATTAAAGAAGAGCAGCTGTTAGAAATTTTCATTGAAGATCAAACCATTATGCTGAAAAAATATGATGCAGATAAGAGCTGCCTGCTAACGGGACAAGTGACGAAGTACAACAAAAGCTATGGAAATGGAAGCGTGATGCTGAGTCCTGAAGGAGCTGAACGTTTGTTAGAAGAATTAAAACAGCTATTGAAGGAAGAAGCAACTCATTAAAAATGAGTTTTTAACCGAAAAATTGCATATAAAAATGCTGCAGCCAGCACTTTGGAACGAAATTGTATCAAAATAACGAATCAAGTCGACAATATATAGGAAATCTTTATTTTGATGTTTCGTGACATGCACCTTGTTTTCATGTAAAATAAAGTTATGTGTACCAGTTTGTCTGGAGGTGTTTTCATGCACGCATTTGTTATCACATTACTCGTAATTGTCAGTATCGCACTTATCATCGTTGTATTACTACAATCAAGTAAAAGTGCTGGACTGTCAGGCGCTATTTCAGGTGGAGCCGAGCAGCTTTTCGGTAAACAAAAAGCGAGAGGCCTTGACTTGATTCTTCACCGATTAACGGTTATTTTGTCAGTGCTTTTCTTCATCTTAACACTTGCATTGGCATATTTAGGCGTGTAAAGCGCGAGTAACAGAAGGTCTGATCTTTTTTCAGACCTTTTTTTATTATCAGCACTCTTTTGTGTTTGTTTCATACATACAAGTGGAAAATATAAACCATATCAGAAGGAAAGGAAGTCACATCATGAAAGTTGTTACACCAAAACCATTTACGTTTAAAGGTGGAGAAAAGGCGGTGCTTCTTCTTCACGGTTTTACTGGGAATACAGCCGATGTTCGAATGCTTGGTCGTTATTTGAACGAAAGAGGATATACATGCCATGCACCTCAATATAAAGGTCACGGTGTGCCGCCAGAAGAGCTTGTTCATACAGGCCCGTCTGACTGGTGGAAAGATGTAGAAGAAGGCTATCAATTCTTAAAAGATGAGGGCTATGAGGAGATTGCGGTTTGCGGACTATCCCTCGGAGGAGTTTTTTCATTGAAATTAGGTTACACTGTACCTGTAAAGGGAATTGTACCTATGTGTGCACCTATGTACATAAAAAGTGAAGAAGTCATGTACCAGGGTGTACTAGATTATGCCCGTAACTATAAGAAATTTGAGGGTAAGTCAGAGAATCAAATTGAACAAGAAATGGAAGCGTTCAAGAAGACACCAATGGATACTCTCAAGAGCCTGCAAGAACTGATTGCAGATGTCAGAAACAATGTCGACATGATCTATTCACCTACTTTTGTTGTGCAGGCACGTCACGATCATATGATTAATACAGACAGTGCGAATATCATTTATAACGAAGTAGAGACAGATGATAAGCATCTGAAATGGTATGAAGAATCAGGCCATGTCATCACGCTTGATAAAGAGCGGGAGAAGGTTCATCAGGATGTCTATGCATTCTTAGAATCACTTGATTGGTCAATTTAAATATATAGGGGGTTAGAGTGTGCAAAAAGAAGAATTTATGGATGAATTACTCGCTTTTATGAAAGAAGAAGCGTATAAACCGTTAACAGTTCAAGAGCTGGAAGTCATGATGGAGATTACCAATCCTGATGATTATAAAGAGCTCGTCAAAGCACTTGTGACGCTGGAAGATCAAGGACTCATCGTTCGCACGCGCAGCGACCGTTACGGTGTACCAGAAAAAATGAATTTAGTAAAAGGAAAGCTGTCTGCTCATGCAAAAGGATTTGCATTTGTGACGCCAGAAGAGTTTGGACAGGATGATATTTTCATTCCCCCAAATGAGTTAGGCACAGCGATGAATGGCGATACTGTCATGGTTCGTGTCAGCCACAAATCAAACGGCACGAAAAAAGAAGGAACTGTCATCCGCATTCTGGAGCGTAATACTCAGACGGTTGTCGGTACCTATACTGAAACGAAAAGCTTTGGCTTTGTCATTCCTGATGATAAAAAAATCACAAACGATATCTTCATTCCGAAATCCGCTAAAAACGGAGCGGTCGAAGGTCATAAAGTCGTTGTGACGCTGACAAGCTACCCTGAAGGAAGAATGAGTGCAGAGGGCGAAGTGACTGAAATTCTTGGTCATAAAAATGACCCTGGCATTGATATTTTGTCGATCATTCATAAGCACGGTCTGCCAGGTGAATTCCCAGAAGAAGCGCTTCAGCAGGCAGCGGACACACCGGAAACGATTGATGAAAAGGACCTTGAAGGCAGACGTGATCTGCGCAATGAAACGATCGTGACAATTGACGGTGCAGATGCGAAGGACTTAGATGATGCCGTAACTGTGCAAAAGCTGGAGGATGGCAAATATAAGCTCGGCGTGCACATTGCAGACGTTTCTCATTATGTCACAGAGAATTCGCCGATTGATCAGGAAGCTTATGAACGTGGAACGAGTGTGTATCTCGTCGATCGCGTCATTCCGATGATTCCGCATCGTTTGTCAAACGGTATTTGTTCATTGAATCCCAAGGTCGATCGTCTCACCCTGTCTTGTGAAATGGTCATTGATCGTAACGGGAAAGTCGTCAAACACGAGATTTTCCAAAGTGTGATCAAAACGACAGAGAGAATGACCTATACCGATGTAAATAAGATTTTAGTCGACCAAGACGAAGAGCTTCTAAACAAATATGAGCCGCTTGTTCCGATGTTCCAAGAGATGGAGAAGCTTGCAGAGATTCTACGTGACAAACGAATGGAGCGCGGAGCTGTAGACTTTGATTTCAAGGAAGCAAAAGTACTTGTAGATGATGAAGGAGCAGCGAAAGACGTTGTCATTCGTGAGCGTTCCGTTGCAGAGAAATTAATTGAAGAATTCATGCTTGTTGCAAACGAAACGGTTGCAGAGCATTTCCACTGGATGAATGTTCCGTTCATTTACCGAATTCACGAAGAACCAAATCCTGAGAAACTTCAGCGCTTTTTAGAGTTCGTGACGACGTTTGGTTACATTGTAAAAGGAACGTCAACGAATATTCACCCGCGCGCACTTCAAAGTGTCCTCGATGCTGTCAGGGATCAACCAGAAGAAGTCGTCATTCAAACTGTGATGCTTCGCTCTATGAAACAGGCGAAGTATGATCCAGAAAGCATTGGCCATTTTGGATTATCAACGGAATTCTATACACATTTCACATCACCGATCCGACGTTACCCGGATTTAATCGTGCATAGACTGATTAGAACCTATTTGATTCAGAAAAAGACAGATGAAGCGACCTTAGAAAAGTGGGGCCAGCTGCTGCCTGAAATCGCAGATCATGCATCTACGATGGAGCGCCGCTCAGTCGATGCAGAGCGTGAAACAGATGATCTGAAGAAGGCAGAGTTTATGCTAGATAAAATCGGTGAAGAGTTTGATGGCATGATTAGTTCCGTGACGAACTTCGGACTATTCGTTGAACTGCCAAATACGATAGAAGGTCTTGTCCATGTCAGCTACATGACTGACGACTATTATCGCTTTGATGAGCAGCACTTTGCCATGATCGGTGAACGGACAGGAAATGTCTACCGTATCGGTGATGAAATCACTGTCAAAGTCGTGAATGTCAATAAAGATGAGCACTCGATTGATTTTGAAATCGTCGGTATGAAGGGCACTCGCCGTAAATCACCAAAAGATTTCAAGTTCAAAAAACGGACAGATCCACCAGCGAAAAAAGGGCGTGGAGGTCAAAAAGCCTCTGGGGAAAAAGGCAAAGAGGATAAAAGCGGAAGTGACTGGTTCACAAGCCGTAAGAAGAAGAAAAAGAAAAAACGTGTATTTGAAAACGCACCGAAACAAAAACGGAAAAAGAAAAAGTAACGTGCCAAAAAGCAAATAGGGCATCACGCTCTATTTGCTTTTTGACCACATGGCGTCAGCATTGTCGAAAGGTGGATTGTTTGATAAAATAATCCGTACGATTTGGACCGTGTCTGTGTCAAAAGGAGGGTGTACGCCAATGCCAAAGGGAGAGGGAAAGGTTGTTTCCCAAAACAAAAAAGCAAATCATGATTACTTTATAGAAGAAACTTACGAAGCCGGCCTTGTATTACAAGGAACTGAAATCAAATCGATTCGTGCTGGAAAAGTGAATTTAAAAGATTCCTTTGCCAAAATCGAGCGAGGAGAAGTGTTTCTTCACAACATGCACGTGAGCCCATACGAACAGGGGAACCGTTATAACCATGATCCGCTGAGAACAAGAAAGCTGCTGCTTCATCGCAAGCAAATCAGCAAATTGATTGGTGCGACAAAGGAAGAAGGCTACTCACTTGTGCCTCTGAAACTATATTTGAAAAATGGCTTTGCCAAAGTGTTAATTGGAATTGGGAAAGGGAAGAAGAAATACGATAAACGTGAAGATCTGAAGAAAAAAGATGCAAAACGTGAAATCGAACGTGCCTTCCGCGATCGTCAAAAGCAATTCTAGCCTGAGCAGATGGCTTGCTGAGAGCGGAAGCATTATGCTACAATATGTTATGCAGAAAACAATCATCGCTGTTTTGACAGAAACCACCAGTTGTTTCGAGCGATGAGATTGTTATAATAGTTATATACGGAAGCAGTGAAGCTGAACTTCCATCCCGTATATCCCTTTTACAAGGGGACGTTACGGATTCGACAGGGATGGTTCGAGCTTAGGCTGCGAGCCGAGAGGCGATCTCGTTAACACGCACTTAAATGTAACTGGCAAAACTAAAAGTTTTAACCAAAACTTAGCACTAGCTGCCTAATAAGCGCAGCGAGCTCTTCCTGACATCGCCTATGTGTCTGTGAGGAGCCCAATGAAGTAGGCTACGCTTACGTTTCCGTCTGAGGACGTAAGAAGAGATCCATCAGACTAGCTCTCCAAGCGCCCGTCAGCAGGCATGAGGATGAGTGAACACGTAAATATGTTGACTACGCTCGTAGACGCTTAAGTAATCGATGTCTCTGGACGTGGGTTCGACTCCCACCGTCTCCATCAAAACTTTTAGAATGCAGTCGTATCAAGGGTTTGAAAGCTCTTGATGCGTGAC
The DNA here is from genome assembly GCF_001482475.1 of Bacillus sp. G1(2015b). Classification (NCBI taxonomy): domain Bacteria; kingdom Bacillati; phylum Bacillota; class Bacilli; order Caryophanales; family Bacillaceae; genus Bacillus; species Bacillus sp. G1(2015b). Next base: position 215,671 of record NZ_LKIC01000003.1, read on the forward strand.
TGGCAACATGAAAATTGAGATTAAATACAAGAAGACGCTATTGATAGCGTCTTTTTTTATGCTTTTTATAATTTTTTAACAGAAAAGCCAAATGAGGATCTATTTACTAATAAATTGAATGAATAGCTAAATATAACTACTATTTAACCGATGAAATGTAGGAATGTTACACCATATACAAGTGGCAATTTCATTAAATTTAAAGCTTGAAAATAACAGCAGGAATGCAGAAGGAGTTTATCTTAGTGAACAAAGTAAAGACTAAATCACTATTCGCAACGATGATCATGCTTGCTGTGCTGATGGTATTCGGTACAGCGTGCAGCAACCAAAAAGCAGAAAAAGAATATGCCGAGTGGTATGAGAACTACAGAAGTGATATCGAAGACACAATGCTCGTGTTTGCTAAAAAGATGGTGGCCATTGATGCAGGTAATGATGAATGGCTTGGATCTGTCGAGAAGTCACTTTTTGATGTACAAAAAGTCATTGATGAGGGTAATGAAAAGAAAAACGTTCCTGGTGCTTATAAAAAAGCACATGAGTATTTGCTAAAAGCAAACAAAGGATATCAATATGCCGTAGAAGAAACACCGAAAGCACTTGAAAATCTTGATCTTGAATCATTGGATAACATTTCGAAAAGTCTCGACAAAGCATACGATCAAACAGCCAAAGCCGATGACGAAGTAGAAAAAGTCTCAAAGGATAAGGAGTAATTCACACATGAAGACAAATAAAAGGACAATGATTTCAGTATTTCTTCTAGTATTTACATTGATGATGAGCACAGCATGCGGTAAAAATGAAGCAGCAAACGGTTCATCGTCAAATAAAACGCCGGCAAAACAAGAAAAAATTGAAAAGATGACCGATAAAGAATATGCTGCATGGTATAAGGGGTATTTAAAACGTTTTGAAGATAGAATTATGCCTTTCTTTTTTTCATTAGTTCCAATGGATAATGTTTATGATAAAGAATGGGCTAGTGAACTTGAGAAGAAAATTGATAGCCTGCGAGAATTACTTAGCGAAGCCAAAGAAAACGAAAACAAAGTTCCTGATACGTATAAAAAAGTAAATAGTTACTTAGTAAAAACAGATGACAAATTAGAACCGGTTTTCAAAGATATCATAAAGGTTACAAAGCAAGATAAGGTCGTTGATGATGATTTGAATTTCATAGATTCTAGAATGAAGAAAGCATTAGAAGAGATGGTTCTTGCAAAAACAGAAGTTAGTAAAATTGAAGATGAGAAAGCTAAAGATACACCAAAAGACAAATCAAAATCTTGATTTTAAAAAATGATGCTGGAACTTTTTAAGGGAGATACACCGAACTTGGATCACAACAGAAAAAGAGATGCCATATCTGGCATCTCTTTTCTTATGTACCCTTTCTCATAGAAGACACCACCAACCGAACAAACAAAGGAAATACGACAACCACCGCAAACATCATCAAAAATTCATCTGACACAAGTTCCACAAATGTTGTCTGAATCACATAAATCGCAATCAGCAGCAAGTAACTGATCAAAAATAATAATCCAGAACTTCTCTTTTCAAACGGTTTTTCCAAAAGAATCAGCATAAACAGCCCCATCATGATGATCCAAAAAGTCATATGCCTTTCGAGTCTCCTCTCCATTGATCCCCACATTGTACATATATTTTTCTGGGCGCAACATACTTCTCCCTCAAATTAAGCAAAAAGTAGTGAAAATATAAGGGGGCACGAACAGGTAACGCCTGAAATTTTACAAAAAACCTCCAACCAATTCAAAATCACATCTTCCCATTTGAGACTTCCTCATATATAGTAAGATTAGACTAGTTCTAAATGACTGAAATTGGGGCGTTTACATGGATTCGATTGTTTTACATTTTATTGTGATCATGAGTGTTTCTGGCATTCTGTCCGTGATATTATCAATCATTGCTCATGCAAACCGCCATCGGTATATTGGCTGTCAATTGTTTATGTACATGTCTGGAGCAACTGCGATTTATATCTTTGGGCATACGTTTGAATTATTGGCTCGTACCCCTGGAGAAATCATGTTCTGGGTTTGTTTTCAATACATAGGTCTTCCGTTTATCGCACCGCTCAGTCTGCTGATTGTGCTGCAATTTACGGGATTCCATCAATATTTCACAAAGCGCCGCGTGCTTCTCATCTTATTGATTCCAACTCTCACAACCATTTTGGTGTTCACCAACTCTTTACATTCGCTCTTTTATCGAGACATCACGATAAATCCAGTAGATGGTTTTTTATTGGCTGATTTTACGATTGGCTATTGGTATATCATCCATGGCGTTTATACGTTTGGCTGTTCGATGCTCGCTATTTTTATGCTGGTTTGGTTTTTACGTGTCACAAAAAAAGAATATTTAAAGCAGATTCTGATACTGTTAGTGGGAATGTTATTACCCATTATGACTTCTTTTATCTATTTATTAGGCGTCACTCCTTTTCATATTGATCCGGTCCCTGTGGTGATGTTTCTGACTAACGCACTCTATTTATGGGCGATTATGTCGTTCCAGCTCTTTAAAATCTCTCCCATTGCAATGGAGCGTGTGTTTGAGCATATGTCTGAAGGGGTTCTGATTTTAGATCGATATCGGACACTCATTGATTACAACCCCGCTGCAGCATCGATCATTCCGACACTTGCGAATAAAAAGGGAATTGGCTATAAAGTCGACGATATTTTCTCTGGAATCATCAAAGATTCAGCGTTCATTCAGTGGCTGCGCTCTCCGCAGGATCATTCGCAATATGATCTAATGTGGAAAAAGGAAAAAGACCAGTCCTGCTATTATCACCTGACCGCTTCGTCTCTATTTAATAAAAGAGGAGAGATCGAGGGCAGGCAAATAGTGATCAGTGATGTAACAGAGCAGCGTTTGCTGCAGGAAGAGCTGGAACGTCGTGCGTATATCGATGGTTTGACGAATATTTTCAATCGTTCTTCTTTCATCGAACGAACGCAGCTGATTTTGGAAGAGGATGCGCAGGATACGGCGGTTATGCTGTTTGATATTGATTTCTTTAAACAAATTAATGACACACACGGACATCATATTGGGGACGAAGCGCTGCGTCATGTTGTTGCTATTTGTCAGCAGCATTTACAAATGGATGATTTATTTGGACGATACGGGGGAGAAGAGTTTGCCATTTGTCTGCCGCATCAGTCATTTAAAGAGGCCTGTCATATTGCGGAACAAATCAGACATTCGTTTGAAACAAGTTTCTTTCAGAATGATGAGGAAAAAGTGCGAGTGACAGCGAGCTTTGGAATTGCTCATACAGCCAATGATCCTTGTGTACTGGAAACGCTTCTATTTGAAGCAGATCAGGCCTTGTATATGTCAAAACGCCAAGGACGGAACCGGATTTATGCATCAACTGGAAAGGGTCATGTGCTGTATCAAGAGCAGGATCTCCCGAATTGACTGTTGTCCCGACATTCGATATGATAAACATAACATTTGAACGGTTTCCTAAAGGGGAGTAGCTTTTACGGTCTGGTCGTCATTACAGAAACATTCGTTGTTTCTCGGCCATTCCGGCATGAACAATGTTAGCCAGACCTTTGCCTATCACACATGAGGCAAAGGTCTGGCTATTTTTAAGGTCTTTTTGCATCTGTGTGATAGAGAAGCGGAACAAATGATGCTTTTAATCCTACAGATGAAAGGATGATCGATCTTGAAAAAATATGTGCTGGCTTTCCTATTTTCCGGAACGCTTGTATTAAGCGGGTGCTCCGGCTTGCTTGATCAGGTCAACGATACAACGACATATGTCACTGAGGCAAATGACTATGTGACAGACATTCAGCAATTTACAGAGGACTTTCCAAAACTCGCTGAAGAAGCTGTGCAAAATGCCGCCAAAAAAGCAGAATTAACGCAGCAGCTTGAATCATTGAAGGCAGATATTCAAGATTTTAATGAAGTCACAGCGCCAAAAATGGCAGAAGACCTGCATGCACAAATCATTGAAAAAAATAAAGTGCTGTCAGAGGAAATCCAAACGTATTTACAGCAATTGAAAGCAGGCGATATCGATGCTGCCTCCATACTGGAGGATCAGCAGGGATTGATGAAACAGCTTCAACAATCCGTCAATCTTTTGCAGGATATCGAACAATTAACAAATTAGGACAAACATAGCTTTATATGCCGCATATCTTTGCCTTTTCCGGTGGAGATATGCTTTAATTTAAGTAATGACAAGTCATAATAGAAAAAAGGTGATCACACATGACAGAACATGAAGAACGACATATGGCTTCGCCAAGAGCCGAGAAGGAAAAAGATCAATTGATCAATCGTTTGAAACGAGTGGAAGGACAAGTTCGCGGGATTCAGCAAATGATTGAAAACGATCGTTACTGTATAGATGTTGTGAATCAAATTTCCGCAGTCAATGCGGCTTTGAAAAAAGTCAGTCTGCATTTGATGGAAAAGCATACACATCATTGCGTAGCAGATGCTATCAAGAGCGGCAATGGGGATGAAGCCATTGAAGAGTTAATGACGGTCTTTACGAAACTGACAAAATCGTAGCATTTATGTTTACATTGATACCCTACTAGGGTATAGTAAGTTGTAGAAAATGATTGATGGAGGCGATGAGAAGTGGAACAAGCAACACTTCAAGTGCAGGGCATGTCTTGTGGACATTGCGTGAAAGCAGTCGAAGGAAATGTAGGAGAATTAGCAGGTGTTGAATCTGTGAAAGTCCATTTAGACAAAGGACAGGTGGAGGTTTCATTTCACCCGGATCAAGTCACATTACACCGTATCTCTGATGTGATTGAAGAACAGGGATATGATGTCGTATAAATGAACATACGTGCTGCATGACAGCACGTCTCAGCGTGTAGACAAACCCTTGCATTCGTTGTCAGTCCTGCGTGCCGGTGCTCACGAATGTCAAATTCGCTCCGCGCCGGTACTCGTCCTTTCTAGACTGCAAAGGTTTTCTATCACGCTGAAAAGAAGGAAGACAAAGGGGTAAAATAAAGATCATTTTAACCCTTTGTCACAATCTGATACGTCTCCAGAAATGGAGAAACGTCTTTCTTATACCGTTCCTTTGGCAAATCCTTTTGACATGAATGGATAAAGCAAAATACCTACTAAGAATAGACCGATTCCAAGACCAAAAGTTTTCAAGTCGGCTGTTCCT